>NZ_NUMC01000001.1:0-47111 GCF_002577655.1 Bacillus sp. AFS040349
TTAATATTGACAAAAACAATCCCCATTTTGCCATAGCTCGTTCATTAATTCTTCCCGAGAAATAATGTTTCCTTTATTAAGCATTAGTAGGCGGAGTATTCCTAGCTCATTTTTCGTTAGCTCCACTTCCCTGTCACTACAGATAGCTTTGCTCTTTAAAGCATCCAATGTTAAATCTTTGTATGTAAGTAAAACGCTTTGAGAAGATTCATTTGTTCTTTTTAAGACAGACTGAATATGTGCTAAAAGTATTTGCAAATCATAGGGTTTTGCAATAAAGTCATCTGCCCCAATATTTAGGCTTAATAGTTCGTCAACAGGGGTGTTTCTACTTGTCACCATAATGATAGGAATAGATGACGACATGCGGATTTCTCTACAAATTTGAAAACCGTCCTGGTAAGGAAGGTTTAGGTCTAAAAGGACCATATCTGGTGCCGAGTTTAATGTATGTTCTACAATATTTTTGAAATCAACACTGCTATTACACTCATAGCCATACTTTGAAAGAAACTCAGTGAGTTCATTTCGTATGGTAGGATCATCTTCTATAATGAAAATTTTCAAAATCAAACTTCCTCCTAGACCAATCTCGAAACCATTTCATGTACGAGAAAATTTGGGATTCCAATTAAGGAAATATATAGAACATTATAAATGGTATTGGTTAAAAATGTAATCATCTTAATCTTACAAAATGGTAATTTTCAGGTAAGGAAAATCGATAGTTACAACAAAAATTTGATGATAATCTAAGGATAAGTAAGGAGGAAAAAGAAATGAATCCAATATTAAAGGTTGAAAATATTGAAAAAGTATATGGAAATCGAGGTAATGTGACCCATGCCCTGAACGGCATATCTTTTGAGGTGAATAAAGGCGATTTCCTTGGGATCATGGGAGCAAGTGGAAGTGGTAAAAGCACTTTGCTTAATTGTATTTCAACCATCGATACGGTGACAGCAGGTCATGTTTATGTTGATGGTGAAAACATAACCGAATTAAAAGGGAATAAGTTATCCAAGTTTCGAAGAGAAAAGTTAGGATTTATTTTTCAGGATTATAACCTGCTTGACACTTTAACGGCTTATGAAAATATCTCATTGGCTTTATCTATTATAAATTCTCCAGTGAAGAAAATTGAATCTGAGATTGAACGAGTGGCCAATTCTTTAAATATCCAGGAAATACTGTATAAGTATCCTTACCAAATGTCTGGAGGACAGCAGCAAAGAATCGCAGCTGCTAGAGCCATTGTGACAAGACCCTCATTATTATTGGCGGACGAACCAACAGGTGCTCTTGATAGTAAATCAGCAAAAATGTTATTGAAAAGTCTGGAAACCTTGAACATAGAAGAAGAAGCGACCATTTTAATGGTCACTCATGATGCTTACAATGCTAGCTTTTGCAAAAGAATTATCTTCATTAAGGATGGAAAGATTTTCAATGAGTTAGTAAGAGGAAGCGATGATCGTAAAACTTTCTTTAATCGAATCATGGAGGTTGTCACGGTGCTCGGAGGAGATGTAAATGATGAGTTTTAAGCTGATCGTTAAGAATGTAGGAAGAAGTATAAAAGATTATTCTATCTATTTCCTTACACTTGCATTAGGAGTTAGCTTATTTTATGCCTTTAATTCGATCTCTTCTCAACCAGATTTGGATGAATTGAATTATGCGATGGAACTCTTTGAAGATGCCCTGGTCACATATTTAGGAATATTATCGAAATTTATCGCAGTTATTCTCGCCTTTCTCGTTATTTATGCCAATCAATTCATTATGAAGAGGAGAAAAAAAGAGCTCGGCGTCTATATGTCATTAGGAATGAATAAATGGAAAATATCATCCATTTTTGTAGGAGAGACTTTTCTTGTCGGGTTATTTGCTTTGTTTGTTGGACTTGGATTAGGTTTTCTGTTGTCACAGGGAATATCCATGCTTGCATTAAAGTTGTTTGTTGGTAACGCTAGTGGATTTCAACTGATGTTCTCAACTGGGGCAATGAAAGAAACGATCCTAAGTTTTGCGATTATCTTTGTCATCGTTATGCTTTTTAATACTCGCACGATCATGAATATTAAGCTTATTGATCTATTAACCGCCAATCGCAAAAATCAAGAATTAAAAACACATAATAAATGGGTTGCCACTCTTTTATTCCTGTTATCGATCGCTTCTCTTATTATAGGAATTACCTGCCTATTAAAATATGGGTTAAATAAGGATTACTTAGCGTGGATAGTAGGGCTTCTCGCAGTTGGTATCATTCTATTTTATTATTCTGTATCTAGCGTCATGATCGTACTAGCAAACAGAAATAAAAGAATTTACTTGAAGAATTTAAATGTATTTTCATTTCGTCAACTTACAAGTAAAATGCAAACGAATTTTCTCGTAATGGTTGTTCTGTGTGGATTGCTTTTTGCTTCACTTGTTATCTTGGGAACAGGATTTAGCACAACAAGCTCCATGAATAAGCAGGCAACACAGTCTACACCATTTGACTTAACGATTATTGCACCTTTTGAAGGTAACGCGAGTCCTTTAGAAAAAGCAAAGAATGATGGCATACCACTTGAGGAAAATCTTGAAGATTATGCTGAAACTATTTTATACGAAACAGAACTAACCTACGGAGACTTATTTCAAGGACAGAAGCTAGATTTATCTGAAACAGAAAAAGAGATGGTAAAGTCCCATATAACCTTCATTTCTGAAACAGATTACAATAAACAGATGGAACTATCAGGGCAGAAACAAGTTCAATTAGACGATAATGAGTACATGATTAATGCAAATCATGAACGTACGGAAAAGAATATGAAGTATTACTTAGAACATGATGGAAAACTTACGCTTGGAAATAGGGATCTAAATCCATCCCAAAAGGCTGAGTTGAAAAATATCATCCTTTTAACCACATCGACTATGACAAATGATATGGGGACGATTGTTGTTCCAGACGATATCGTCCAAGAACTAACACCAAATAGCTATTTACTTAATGGGAAATTTACATCAAAAGAAGTCGAAGGCATGGTCTATGAAAAGATAAATAATAAATGGATTGAGCAGTCTTTAGACGGTAGTATTTTTTATATTACACATAGTGTCATCCACGACTCATATTTTGGAACATTTGGTGTAATTGCTTTTATCTGTAGTTATCTTGGTATTGTATTGATGATTGTTACCTTATCTGTACTTGCCCTTCAGCAATTAACCGAAACCCAAGATAATAAGGAACGTTATAAAACTCTAGCTAAAATTGGTGCTAATAAAAAAATGATTCATACATCACTTTTCAGACAAATTGGATTTTACTTTCTTGCACCTTTGGTTTTAGCTATTCTGTTATCAATCTTCGCAACTAGGGTTGTGCTAGATAAACTTGAACCATTTTTCGAAATATCCATTAGTCAAAACATGATGATCAGCTTTGGCATTATTCTTCTACTCTACGTGATCTATTTTTTTGCAACCTATCAAAGTGCAAAACAGATTATTGTTGAAGATAAAATTAAATAAATGAGGAGGAACATAACATGAAGGATTTTTTAATGGAACAGGGATTGTCAGAAGGTGTAGTTGAAACAATTAAATGGTGGATACCCTATTTAGGATTTTTTGTAGGGGCTATAGCTGTCGTTATTATTATTAGCTTTATTCGAAAAAAGGCGAAATGAAAAAAAGGGGACAGGTTCCATGTCCCAAGTTCCTTGTTGAACAGATGAATGCTATTTTAGAGGAGGAAAACCACAAGCGGGTGGTTTATAATTACCACTTTTGGTATAGATGTTTTAAGGAGAAGTGTTATTTTGCACTTCTCCTTTTTAATTGTGTTTTAGAAAAACACATTAAAAAATGTATCAACAGCTAAGTTCGCTTATAATAATACTTAAGAAAAGAGAGGGGTCATCATATGGCAACATCAATCATGAACAAAACCAACACTAATGAGTATTCTAATGAACTAGATTCTTATATAAAAATTATATCTATCATCTCCAAAATGCTGCCCAATATTGCAATGGGAATAAGTAATACCGAAGAATGGCTCGCGTATTATCCAAGTCCCAAAATTGATCTAGGAGCGAGGAAAGGAACCAAAATTAATCCTCGTGAACCGCTCGCAGAATGTATTAGAACTAATAAATCTATTAAAGAAGAGGTACCAGCTGAGTTCTTTGGTTTTTCTTTTACAGGACTAGCTCACCCTATTGTTCATCGAGGGAAAGTCATAGGGGCTATTGCCATTCAACTGCAAGAGCATAATGAAAGAGAATTAAGGAAGATTTCGGATCAAATCGTATCATCCGTTGTTTCAACTAACGAGAGAATTGAAACAGTAGAAAAGGGAGCAGAAGGGTTATCAAATATTAGCCATCAACTGTTAAACCAATCTAAACTAGCATCTGAAGAAATGAAAAAAACAGACGATGTCATCACGTTTATTAAGAAAATAGCAGATCAATGTAATCTATTAGGCTTAAACGCCTCAATTGAAGCAGCTCGTGCTGGAGAGATGGGAAAAGGATTTGACGTAGTCGCTAAAGAAATTAGAAAGCTATCAAATGAAACTAGTTCATCTGCTGAGAAGATCCGAGAGACGATAAAAGATATTCAGAAATCTATGCACGATATGGCCTCATCTATAGAAAAGGTAGTAGCGGTCGGGAAAGAACAGGAAATCTCAACAGAAGAAATCTCAAAATATATCGATGATATCGAAAAAATGAGTAAAGAATTAAATATCTATGCCTCGAAACTTTAAAACGGGACAGCGGGTCGGGTTCCTTGTCACAATTAGTGAAGTGGTTATTGGATAACAATTTACTTGATAAATCAACATATATCTATATCATTCATAGATACTTCTGAATACATTACTAAGGAACAACATCTTCAATGTTCATCGTAGTAAGTCTCCTCGGAAAAGAGACTTGTTACAAACTTTTTCCCCTTTAAGGCTATTACCTGATCGCTGGGTAATAGCTTTTTAATGTATCTCTAGATATGCAAAGTAGACAACTATGATAATTCATCTTAGTTTTCACTAAAATTCATTTAAGACTCTTTCTTTTTCTAGCTGGGGAGGGAAAGGGGAGAATATTAGAGTGTGACTCCTCTATTAAAGAGTGTAGGAAGGGAAGAAGGAAGAAAGTAATTTTTTTGTGAATAAAGGAGAATGATAAATAGAAACAATAATGTTGGAAAGAAAGATCAGCAACCCCATTTGGACATTGAAGTTGCTGATCTTTTGCCTATTACCAATGCAAAAAAAAGACAGATAGATAATGTTAACTATTTATTAATTTTCTGTATCGCTTTTCAACACTTAATGGCGATCTATTTAGTTTTGAAGCTATCTCTCTATATTTTAAACCCTGCTGCTTCAAGTCAATAAGGGTTTTTAATTCGTTAAACGTCCAATGTCTATATGTTCTTTGATTTTCCACTATCATCACCTCAATAGTATTCTGAAATGGTAAATTATCATTTTAATAATTTACCTAACCTGTTGACTTGGTCTTATTTGAGGAGTTTAGCCCTGCATTATACCAAAATCACTCTGTAAATCTATATTCTATCAAACTTTCATTAGTAAATAGCCTTTTATTTTTATAACATGGATGAAGAAACAAATGTGATAGTTTACAATTTATTTACTTAATTTTTACAAAGTAAGAGACAGAGGGACAGGTTCCATGTCCCAAGTTCCTTGCTGATTTAAAGTAGCTCATTTGTAGAAAGACAAAGGGACAAGGTGCCTGTCCCTTGGGATTATTATCCACAAGTTGCGTGGATCGTTTGGTGCTATACTTAGCCTATGAATACTTAGGAGGTAGGAATTTGAGGAGATTTTTTGGGGTTTTAGTCTTATTTTTACTTATCCCTTTTATACAAACAAATGAAATAGCAGCGGCGGAAAATGCGCACGGACCTATTTATCTTGGATTTGAACCAGCAGATTCAGTGCTTGACCCCAATAGGCCCATTATTTATTTGATTAGAGAAGGTGGGGAAAAGGTTTATTCTATCAACTACAAAACAGGAGAAATGAAGACGGTCAACTTACCTTACCCAACTACAAAGTTAGAAATCTATCAAAATAAATTAGTATTAATTCAGCATAAAATGAGTCATGATCGGTTTAACTTTGGTTCTTATGTGGGTGCAATTGCAATAGTAGATACAGATACTTTCAAGCTTGATCGTGTATTTGATATTGAAGCAGATCCATTTGATATTGCAGTTGATAAAGATGGATATCTTTACGTTACACAAGGATCTGGGCAATGGGAGACAATTAAAGCATACTCACTTAAAGATGGCCAAGAAGTACCTAATGCTGAAGGGCTTGCTACGATTTATTACCAATCAACCATCTATTATAATGAAATGTATAATAAAATCTATACAATTACAGAGGAAGTAAGTCCTCGAGATACAACGGCACATGAAGTAAATAAAGGTACATTAATCTCTGGATATGACTCATCCTATCATGGTGATTACTTTTTAACAAATCAGTTAAAGATTACTCCAGATGGACTAAGAATGTATAACAATAGCGGAATTGTTTTTTTGTTAGCTTCTCTACGATATGGAGACATGGAATTTCACTATGACTTAGGAAAAAAGTACAATGATTATGCATTTAACATAAAAGATTCTCGTATATATGCTGCAAATGTTGATGGTGGTATTGATGTTTATTCGTATAAAAATCATGATTTTTTATATTCCATCAAATCAAGTGCTATAACAAAAAAGCTACACTATAGAGATGGCCTTATCTCAATCTATTTAGAGAATAATAGATATTACCTTGATTATTCCCCTATTTTTGGAGACCAAAAAGCTTCTATCGTTTTTGAAGGGGATTATTTAAATTCTATTAATCATAAACATCCAATGGCTAGACTCAATATTAAACAAGAAGTTCCACTTTTAAGAAAAGAAGCGAACGGTTCTTATACTGTTTTTAAACAACTGAAAAAGGGAGAAAACTATCGTACATTTGCTGTAGAAGGAAACTACTACCATCTCGGCGGTGGTTATTATGTGAAACATGAAAATAACAAAATGGGTCTAATGATTGGGCGTTTAGTTATACGTAAAGAAACAACCCTCTATTCTCCTAATGGAAAGCCTTATCGTTCAGTAAAAACAAACGAATTAATTCGAGTGTATAGCTATGATAAAAATAAATTTGACGTCGGCGGTGGCTACTATATCAAAAATGACCGCAACGTAGAATTCTATGTAGGTTTCGTAACGATGCTACAAGACACAAAACTATACTCACCATCAGGAGAAATCCATAAAACCCTAAAAAAGGGTGAATCCTTCAGAGTCTACTCCATCGACGAAAATAAATTCAAAGTCGGTGGCGGCTACTACATTACCGACAACAAAAACCAGGTTTCGTATATGAAGAACTAGGGACAGGTTCCCTGTCCAAATAAAACATGATTGTAGAAAGCTCATGTGAGAGAAAATCTTGCATGAGCTTTTTTGTTTTTAAAATGGGACGAGGGACCGGACCCTCAGTCCCGGATGCTTAACGTTTCCTATTTTTATACTTAATTCTGTCAACTAACTCAACGTAAGAATGTAATAAAACCAAAGGCCAAAAAAAGATCGTTAAAATCGCCTTGCATTTAGTAATTCCTCTATATCTATAAAGCGAAAGCACTAATCCAATCATCATATAAACAATGAACTCCATCAACATGATGATACTCCTCCTTTTTAAGCAGTATATTCAATGTATGGTTAGTTTGTTATGAAATAATTTGGGTGAGAAGAGGGGAAGGGTTGTGAGAAAATGTCTTGATGCTGCCATAATCTAGACAAGCTTTAAGGCTGTATCTTTGTTCTGAGGATTCTCAACCAAATAAAACGGGTATAGAAAGAAAAAACAATGTGAGGGAATCCAATGAACAAAAAAAGAAAGATGATCATAATTGGTATGATCGTCATGATCCTAACATCCATCATGATTTATCACAGAATTAAACCCCTTCCACCCGGCATTTCCTATCAAGGTACAATACACACAATTCCCCAACAAGATGTGGAGTTTTTATATGACCTCACCTATCAACAAGAAGGAAAAGAAGTACATGATCACTCCATTTTCAACAGAGTTTTTAAAACAATTGAAGAAGCCGAGCATTTTCTAATACTTGATCTTTTCCTTGTGAATGGCTATACGGACAACAAACGACCATACCCAAAGCTTAGTGAAAAATTAATGGAATCTATCAAAAAACAAAAAGAGAAGCACCCTGACCTAAAAGTCATTTTTATTACCGATGAAATTAATACAACATATGGCTCACATAAAGCGCAGCAAATTGATCCACTAAGGAACAATGGGGTTGAGGTAGTATATACAGACTTAGATCAATTACGTGATCCTAATCTGATTTATTCTAGTATTTGGAGAGCGACACTTAAATGGTTTGGACAAGCTGGATCTGGCTGGCTTCCCAATCCAATGGAAAGCTCCGCACCAAATGTAACTGCTCGTTCTTATTTGAAATTATTGAACGTCAAAGCAAACCATAGGAAAGTGGTCATCTCAGAAGATGCCGGGTTCATTCTATCTGCCAATCCTCATGATGCTAGTGGATTTCATTCCAACATTGCCTTTAAAGTAAAAGGTGAAATCCTGAAGGAAATGGTAAAAGCAGAAAAAGCTATTGCTAAATTTTCGGGCGGTAATTTAAAGGCATTTCCTACAGAGGCAGAATTAGATAAGAATATACAGCCAACAACTTTAGATGAAGAATTAACAGTAAAGGCTCAGATTCTTACAGAAGGCAAGGTCCAGGATCATGTCGTTCAAGCCATTAAAAAGGCAAAAAAAGAAGATGAAATTTGGATCGGCATGTTTTACTTGGCAGATCGAGATATCATCACTAGCATAGAGGAGGCAGCTAGCCGTGGTGTAAAAGTAAACATCGTTCTAGATCCTAACCAAAATGCCTTTGGACAAGAAAAAATTGGATTGCCGAATCTACCTATTGCTGCAGAGTTACAGAATGTTAACTATGAAAATATTAAAGTCCGTTGGTACGCTACGAATAAAGAGCAATACCACACAAAGCTCATCTACATAAAGAGTCAACAAGAATCAATTGTGATAGGAGGCTCGACTAATTATACCTCTCGCAATCTTGATGACTATAACTTAGAAGAAAGTATAAAAATCAAGGCATCAACAAAAAGTGAATTAATAAAGGAAATTGATGATTATTTCAATCGGATTTGGAGCAATGAAGATGGCACTTACACGGTGGAGTATGAAAAATATCAGAACAGTTTATCGGTATTTAAATACATGATGTATATTGTGCAAAAGGTTTTTCAAATGACTACTTATTAGGGGAAGAAAGGTTGGTGGGGTGTACTACATGTCTTTTTTATATGAAAGAACAGGGATCTTCCTAAAGAAAGATCCCTGATTAAAGTATATTTAAGTTATATATGTGATAAGGTACCCATTCCTAGTATTTATAACTCTTAATAAGCCCCTGCAAATCCTCTGCCATAACGGAAAGTGATCGCGCAGAACTTGATATTTCCTCCATTGAAGCAAGTTGTTCCTCTGTTGTTGCTGCAACTTCTTCAGCTGTTGCGGCATTGCTTTTTGCAGAATCAGCAATTATGTTTGTTGATGCCTCAACTTCTTGGAGACTAGCGGACATTTGCTGTGCTGTTGAAGAAATAGATTCTATCTGTGGCGAGATATCTCTCATACTAGATAGAATATCCTTGAATTTTTGAATAGCTTCTTCTGATACAGAAAGTCCTTCTTGTACATCATCAGTAACTTTTACCATAATATTTACCGTGTTATCCGTGTCGTGCTGAATATCATTAATTAGGGTAGTAATTTGCTTTGCAGATTCTTGAGATTGCTCGGCTAGCTTTTTAACTTCTTCAGCAACGACGGCGAAGCCTTTTCCTGCATCTCCAGCTCTTGCTGCTTCTATCGACGCATTTAAAGCTAACAGATTTGTTTGCTCTGAAATCCCTTTTATGACTTCAAGAATCACACCAATTTCTTTTGAACGTTTTGATAGAGAGTGAATCCTTTCGTTTGATTCGTTTACAGATTGTGAAATAGATTTCATCTGACTAACAGTATTTGAAACAGACACTTCACCTTCCTCAGCTTTAGAGGTCGTGGCTTTTGTTAACTCTGTTACTGCAATTGTATTTGATGCAATCAATGAGGAACCCTTTGAAATTTCACTTAACGCCTCAACATTACGATCAATAGTAGTTGTTTGGCTTTCAGCACTGCTTGCTACCTCTATAATGGCAGAAGAAACTTGGTCTACGCCTTGACTAGTTTGCTCAGCACTAGCGGTTAATTGTTCAGAAGAAGAAGCTAACTGAGTAGAATTTTCTCCTAATTTAATTAAAAGATTGCGTAAACTAGTCTGCATATTACTAAAGGAAGCTGCTAATTGACCAATCTCATCTTTTGATGTTATCTCAATTGATTCCGTAAGGTCACCTTCGTCAATTTTCTTGGCCTTTTTCTGTAAATCGTTTAATCTCCTAGTGATAGAGGAAACAATAATAACGACTGCAATTCCACCTAAGATCACGGCAATACCCAAGACAATACTTGTGGTGATCAGAATTGGCTGTGCAGAATCACTGATTTCCTTCGTAAAGAATGTACCTGCTACTTTCCAGCCTGTTAATTTGTTCGTTTCGAAATGTAATTCTTTATCATCACCATTTAATACGTAGCTAAAACTACCTGATTCTTTTTTGTAAAGATTGCTATAATGTTCCTCTTTTGCTGGTTGGCCAGTTTCATTATTAGGATGAACAATGAAATTCTGCTTATCATCTAATAGAACAGCATAACCATTTACACCTATAACTAACTCTTGAACGGTTTCTTCCAGTTTGCTGATACTTAAATCAATTCCGACTACACCTGAACCATCACTAAGAAACTTTGTAATTGTTACAACCATTTCACCAGAGCTTGCATCTTTATAAGGGCTAGTAATCGCAACTTCCTGCTTGTTTTCTACTGCTTCTTGATACCAAGGACGGTCTCGTGGATCATAATCACTTGGTAAGTCTAGTTTAGGAGATGTGATCATTTTTCCATCAACTGTTCCAATATAGACAGCCTGTACCTCAGGATGAAGACCAATATATTGATTAAGCTTTTGAGCAACAACTGAATTTTCACTACCATCTCCATACATCTCTGATTTCAATTGTTCAGAGAAAAAGCTAGCATCGTGAATCTTAGGAGCGATCGTATTATTGATATTAGAATTTAAAAGGATAATATTTTCTTTTGCTGTTGCTAAAAGTTCCTCTCTAATTTCTTTTTTCGCACTGTTGTATGATAACAGACCTACAGTAAGCGAAGGAATAAGAAGAATAAGGGCAAAAGCTATAAGCAATTTGTGTTTGATTTTCATAAGCTGCTCCTTTTGTGTGAATTATATTAGTTTATATATCGGATACAATAAGGATATATAAAGGTGGAAAGTACTTTTTAAATTTAAAAAAGTCGATTATGACATAATATTCTAGTTTTTCTAGTTTTAAAGCGGGGGCCGTGGGTGGGACGAGGGGACAGGCACCACGGCCCACTCACGTTTTTAGATCCTATAATAGGAAGATGAAGAAGGGACATTTAAGAGAAGTCTTGCATGGGCTTTTTTTGCATACTAGAAAACTTGAATGATGTGTGGGGTTTGTCGGAAATTGTCTAATCGAAGATAAAAGCTAAATAACCGAAGATAAATTCTCAGAATCGAAGATAAAAGCTAAATAATCGAAGATAAATGTCTGTTTATCGTTGATAAAATGCCAAAAATCGAAGATAAACCTGTCTGCTTTATGCGGAGAACCCTTTTGATCGTCGTTTTCTTGCTAATTTTGCTGCTTTTTCGTTTTAAGAGTCACAAATTCAGGCTCTTAGTTCTAAATTAGCTTTGCAGCAGGAATAAATTCGGACCATAAGAGACGTGTGACTAGGGTTCCTCGTCCCACTCACATCTTTAGATCTATAAAAATGAAGAAAAAGCTTATATGAGAGAAATCTCGTGTGGGCTTTTTTGTTTTTATAGGTTCTTTAATCACCACCGTTCCGAGATGAGGGACAGAAAACCTGTCCCTCTGTCCCAATTTCAAGGACTGGGACAAGGTACCTGTCCCCTTGACAACGAGTGCACTTGCCGTGTAATCTATTAACAATGCACATATGGTTACCTTTGTGGTGGTAACCTAAAATATTTTAGGAAGCGGATACAATAAATAAACCAAAGAAGGAGGATTTCAATAGAATGAAAACAGCTTATATTAATGCCACATTCTTTTCTTTAGATCATGATAACCAAGTCTATGAAAATGGCATGATGATTACCGAAAATCAGCAAATTACCTATATAGGTAAACAGGAATTAGCTGATGTTGACCAAGTCGTTGACCTAAAAGGAAAATGGGTTCTGCCAGGCCTTGTTAATGCTCATTCACATATTTTAATGACGCTTTTGCGCGGTAGTGGCGATGATATGCTGCTAAAGCCGTGGTTGGAGACGAGAATATGGCCGCTTGAACAGCGGTATACGACTGAGATTGCTTCTGTCAGTGCTCAGCTTGGGATCCTAGAAATGCTAAAATCAGGAACGACAACATTCTCGGATATGTTTAACCCGAATGGAATTGATTCTGATGTGGTAATGGAATCCATAGTGAATACAGGGATTCGAGGAGCTTTTTCTCATACAATCTTTAGCATGGGCACCCACGAAGATCAAAAAAGCAATTTAGTAGAAGCCGAGCGTTTTGCAAAGGCTTATAAAACTGTCGCAGATGGACGGTTTACGACAATGGTTTCACCGCACAGTCCTTATTCGTGTACAACAGATGCTCTATCAGAAAGCCTTAGGATTGCCACAGAAAACGAGTTAATGATCCACATTCATGTATCTGAAACAGACTACGAAATTTTGGATATTGAAAAACGATACGGAGCCCGTCCAGTTGAGCATCTACGTGGATTGGGGATACTTAATCAGCCAACTGTAATGGCACATGGAGTGGTTCTTAATGATGAAGAAAGAGACATTTTAAAGAATTACGATGTAAGAGTTGCCCATAATCCAATAAGTAATTTGAAGCTAGGGTCAGGGGTTGCTGATATTGTTAGTCTTCTAGATAAAGATATCAAAGTGGGGATTGCGACTGATAGTGCGGCTTCCAACAACAACTTAGATATGTTTGAGGAAATGAGAGTTGCTGCTTTGCTGCAAAAAGGAATGTATAAAGACGCAACGAAGCTACCTGCTGAGAAAACATTAGCTTTAGCTACAAGAATCGGAGCAGAAGCGATTGGAATGAAGCATACAGGTTCCTTAGAAGTTGGAAAAAAAGCTGACTTTATCACGATCTATCCTTATGACAAAGCTCATT
The DNA here is from genome assembly GCF_002577655.1 of Bacillus sp. AFS040349. Classification (NCBI taxonomy): domain Bacteria; kingdom Bacillati; phylum Bacillota; class Bacilli; order Caryophanales; family Bacillaceae; genus Bacillus; species Bacillus sp. AFS040349. Next base: position 13,483 of record NZ_NUMC01000001.1, read on the forward strand.
TACAACCAGTTAGTGAGGCATATTCGCATTTAGTATATGCGGCGAAGGGAAGCGATGTTTGTGATGTTTATATTGATGGCAAACAAGTCGTGAAAGAGGGAAGCTGCTTAACGATTGATGAGGAAAAAATAATAGCAGAAGCAAATCGTTTGAAAAGAGAAATTACTAGCTAACTTGGAGGGAGAAAGCAATGAAAAATAACGAAAGAATTCAAGAAACAAAGAAATATATCGAATCAAAAATTAAGTTTGCCCCAACAGTAGGACTAGTTTTAGGATCAGGACTTGGAGTACTGGCAGAGGAAATTGATAACGCAACTTATCTTAATTATGATGAAATCCCACATTTTCCTGTTTCAACAGTGTCAGGTCATCAAGGTCGTTTAGTTATCGGAGAATTGAAAGGGAAAAAAGTAATCGCCATGCAAGGACGTTTTCATTTTTATGAAGGCCATTCTCTTGATGCTGTTACATATCCAATTAAGATCATGAAAGCACTTGGTGTTACACAGCTTCTTGTGACAAATGCAGCTGGAGGAATTAACCCTAATTTTAAACCTGGTGATTTAATGATTATTAACGATCACATAAATATGACGTCTCAAAATCCGTTAATTGGTCCAAATGAAGATGGCGTAAGATTCCCGGATATGTCTGAGGCCTATTCAAAAGGATTAAGACAATTAGCAAAAGCTGTTGCGGAAAGAACAAATATAAAGCTGGTAGAAGGTGTTTACGCTGGTATGCTTGGACCTAGTTATGAAACACCAGCTGAGATCAAACTTTTAAGTGTTTTAGGTGCAGATGCGGTAGGAATGTCAACTGTTCCAGAGGTAATCGTGGCTAGACACGCGGAGCTAGAGGTACTTGGTATTTCATGTATAAGTAATATGGCTGCTGGAATTTCTGAGGTTTCTTTAACACATGAAGAGGTCATGGAAACGACCGAGAACATTAAAGCTCAATTTTTATTGTTAGTAAAAGAAATTGTCAGCGAGCTGTAGACGGAGGAATGAATGATGCTACAACGATTAAATCAACACTTTCAGCTTGCAGAAAATAAGACCACCTTTAAAACGGAGGTTATGGCAGGTTTTACTTCATTTTTCACATGTGCCTACATCATATTGGCGAATCCTTTAATACTAAAAGATGCCGGAATTCCTTTAGGTGCTTCGGTCATTGCAACGATTGTTGCCTCCGTTATAGGATGTCTACTAATGGCTTTATGGGTGAATGCACCGATTATTATGATTCCTGGTATGGGAGTTAATGCCTTTTTTAGCTATACAATGGTTCAATCTTTAGGGCTTTCCGTTCAACAAGGGATGTTAGTGATTGTCCTGTCAGGATTATTTTTCTTTCTTGTTAGCATGTCTTCGTATGGACATAAAATACTAGAATCGGTTCCGACTTCTTTAAAGCATGGAATTACTGTTGGAATAGGACTATTTCTTACTTTTATAGGATTACAAAAAGGCGGAATCATTCAATCTAGTGAAACAACTATGTTGGCACTTGGGCAGTTGAATAGTCCAGTGACAGTCTCGACAATTGTTGGGATTATCATCACTTTAATTCTATTTGTTCGGAATGTAAAAGGTAGTTTATTAATTGGAATTGTTGTGACGAGTGTGATGACAATTGCTTTTAGTGAAGGACATCACAGCAGTATAGTAGATTTCCAAAATAATAACAATTGGTTTCAATTAGGCGAATTAAATATCTGGCAAATCCCATTATGGATTGCTGTTTTTTCCATGACGATGATTGTTTTATTTGAAAATATAGGGCTGCTTAGCGGAATGCTGCCTGATATGAAAAAATTCCCTCGAGCTTACAAAGCGGTTGCGATTTCAACGATTGCTTCAGGAGTAGTTGGGACAAGTCCAACAATCGCTTCTGCTGAGAGTGCGGCAGGAATTTCGGAAGGTGGAAGAACGGGGATACCTGCTTTTGTGGCGGCAGTTTTATTTGGCTTATCGATCTTTGCTATGCCTTTGATTCAGCTAATTCCTGGAAATGCCGTTGCACCTGTGTTGATTTTAATAGGGGCGCTTATGATGTCATCAGTGAAAGACATTCCGTTTCATGATCTTTCAGAGGGATTTCCTGCGTTTTTAATTATCATTTGTATCCCTATGACATCAAGTATTGCCGATGGATTGGCGTTCGGCTTTATTGTGTATCCGATTGTGAAAATAGCTATTGGTAAATGGAAGCAGGTTTCACCTCTGATTTATGTGATTTCAACTCTGTTTCTGTTGAATGTTGTTGCTTCGGCTTTACTTTTGCATTAGGAATTAGAAAAAACCACTCTATAGTGGTTTTTTCTAATTAATATCTTAATTTCATTAGGGTACTTTTTATATCAGGATCACTCATTAACAAATCATAATGCTTTTCATTAATTTTTGCTAAGGCAAGATCATGGTAGAAGAACTCTGTAAAAATCTTAATAAATGGCTTGGACATTGTTTTTAAGGCTTGCCAGGCATTCTCTTCCATACCAGCAAAAATAACTTCTTTTTCATCTACAATAATTAAGCGAAAATGTTCAAGTGACTGGTGTTCTGATGCTGGAATAAGGGCATGAATATTTGATAGAGGCGTGTCAATGCTGCCGACTACTAATACCTCAACATCCAGTCCTTGTTTTTCCTTTTCAATTAAAAGTGGTAAATACTCTTCAAGATCTTCATTCCAAGTTGAAATTCGAATAGAGTTCTTAGCATCTTGAACAAGTTGTTTACTTTGTGCCCGAATGGAAGTATCAACCTTCAAACTCCAAACATGTTCATCATAATATGACTTTTTTTGAAAATTGATATTTTCTAGTTGTTTTAAATCTTTTTGAAATTCTGTATTTAATTTTTCGATTGCAAGTGATAATGGCAACGCGGTATAATACTTTTTGTTTTCTGAAACAGAATCTAGTATCATTCCTTTTTCAATCATACGTGAGATCACTTCATAGACCTTTGATTTTGGAACACCTGAATATTTGACAATGTTAGTAGCATCCATTGGCTCCTCACTAGATACTAGAACTTCATAAACACTACTTTCATATTGTGAAAAACCAAACTTCTGTAACATAAATCCTCCTATAACTAACCACATTTTCGTACATACTATCTACTAAATATAATAATTTATATGGAGGTATTATGCCACTGGGTATCTGGTAATCGACAAAATTCGACTTCTCCCACCAAAACTAGTTTGACAAACAATACTTTAATAATGTATGCTGTGTATGCGGTTACTAATCTAGTGGTAACTTAACATAATTTATAGAGGTAGGACATCTGACGTATTGTGAAATGAAAGGGATTACAGTTTTATTTAATTTAAAATATGGGGGGATCCATAATGAATTTTCTTTGGGGAATTATGGGCATTGTTTTTATTTTAGGAATAGCATTTTTATTCTCAAACAATAAGAAAGCGATTAATTATCGTACAGTCTTAGGTGGACTTGCCATTCAAATATTATTTGCTTTTATTGTTTTAAAATGGGAGCTTGGACAAAAAGCGCTTAACTGGTTATCTACGAAGATACAAGATATTACGAGCTACACAAATGAAGGTGTAACATTCTTATTTGGTGGTTTAATAGGAAATGAAGGGATCGGATTTATTTTTGCCTTTCAAGTTTTGACAGTTATCATTTTCTTTTCTTCGCTAATTTCAGTTCTTTACTATGTTGGCATTATGCAGTGGGTTGTTAAGATCATTGGTGGTGGACTTTCAAAGCTATTAGGAACTAGTAAATCAGAATCAATGTCAGCGGCAGCGAATATTTTTGTTGGACAAACAGAAGCACCATTAGTTATTCGTCCGTATATTGCAAAAATGACACAATCTGAGCTTTTTGCCGTTATGACAGGTGGTCTTGCATCTGTTGCAGGTTCTGTTTTAATTGGATATTCACTAATGGGTGTACCACTTGAATATCTGTTAGCAGCAAGTTTTATGGCAGCACCTGCAGGCTTAATCATGGCAAAAATCATGATTCCTGAAACAAAAAATGCAGTAGAAGCACAAACTGCGGCAACAGCTGAATCAGCTCTATCTGAAGAAATTGATGATAAAGAGGACGAACCAGCAAATGTTATTGATGCTGCAGCTCGCGGAGCATCTGACGGATTAGGACTAGCTCTAAATGTTGGTGCGATGTTACTTGCATTTATTGCGTTAATTGCATTAGTTAACGGAATGTTAGGTGGAGTAGGTGGCTGGTTCGGATTTGAATCACTTTCTCTAGAAATGATATTAGGCTGGGTTTTTGCTCCAATTGCATTTATGATTGGTGTACCTTGGGCAGAGGCACTTCAAGCTGGTAGCTTTATTGGACAAAAAATTGTCTTAAATGAATTTGTAGCATATGCTGCATTCACACCTGAAATGGCTAATTTATCAGATAAAACAAACATTGTTATTAGCTTTGCTTTATGTGGATTTGCAAACTTCGGATCACTTGCAATTCTTCTAGGTGGCTTAGGTGGTCTTGCCCCAAGCAGACGTCCAGACATTGCTAAACTAGGCGTGCGCTGTGTTATCGCCGGAGCATTGGCATCACTTTTAAGTGCTGCGATCGCTGGGATGTTGTTTTAATTGAATCAAATAAATGAAAAATCCCACAGTACTCAATAGAGATTGTGGGATTTTGTTGTAAACTCTTTAATTTGTAGGAAGAAGTAACTAACCTTGCACAAATATTTATTAGAATATTTCGAATTAACTGTACAGCATGTTCTATAATCTAGTATGATTATCTTATAAAGTATGTATGTAACCTGATTAAAAAGTACCGTCTATTTCTGAGTTTGTCTATTTTTGTAGATTTTAAATGAAAGCGCTTTAAATCTGGTAAAGGGGGAGTAGAAATGAAATTTAAAAACCCGAGAATTAATTCAATCCGCACAAAACTATTACTTTTCAGCTTGCTATTATTAATTATTCCTAGCGCGGTTATTGGGTTCACTAGTTATAACAAAACAGTTGATGAATTAGATGCAGCGGGACAAGCTCAATTAAAAAATAACGTTCAACTGGTCTTGGAAATGATTGACCTATTAAATAGCGAAGTTGAACAGGGAACCATGACTCTTGAAGAAGCACAGGATAAAGTAAAGACTGTTATTCTCGGAGAAAAAGGGGCTGATGGAACTAGACCTATCAATAAGGATATTGATGTGGGTGAACATGGATATGTTTTTGTGATTTCAGATGATGGGTCATTAATTGCTCATCCTAGTAAAGAAGGGGAGAATATCTGGGATTCAGAGGACCCTAATGGAACAAAGGTTGGGAAACTAATCGTAGAACAAGCGTTAACTGGTAATGGTTTTTCAACATACGATTGGGCTTTACCTGATAATCCAGACAAAGTTGAACCGAAAATCACCTATGCAGAGCAAGATCCTCATTGGGGCTGGGTTGTTTCTGCTGGTACGTATACGATGGATTTTAACCAAGGGGCAAACCATGTATTGATGAATTTATTAATTACATTAGGGGCATCAATCATAATAGGAGTTATAGTTGTTTCGGTGTTTTCTGGAGTCATGGCAAGACCCGTTATCGCCATCACAGAAAGGTCGAAAAGTGTGGCAAATGGTGATTTAACAGTAGAGCCACTGCTTTTTAAATCAAATGATGAAATTGGTGAATTAGCAGAGAATTTTAATAGAATGGTTGATAGTTTAAAAGGGTTAATTAAGCAAGTTGGAGATTCTGCGGAAAAGGTAGCAGCATCCTCTGAAGAGCTAACGGCTAGTTCTGAGCTAACACAGAAGGCTACCGAGCAGATTTCAACATCAATTCAAGAAGTTGCAATCGGATCAGAAAAACAGGTTTTGAGTACAAATCATGCTAACCATACAGTCACAGAAATTTCAAAAGGTATGAATCAGGTTGCATGTGCGATACAAGAGGTAGCCAAACTTACTGTACAAACAAATGAATCTGCTAATAATGGAAGCCAAGTTGTGACTCAAACGATTGAGCAAATGACGCTTGTAAAAGATAAGGTAAAAACAACCTCTAATGTTGTGAATAGTCTTGGTGAAAAAACAAAGGAAATTAATGAAATCGTTTATTTCATAACAGAGCTTGCTAGTCAAACAAACCTATTAGCTCTTAACGCAGCAATTGAGGCAGCTAGAGCCGGAGAACAAGGGAAGGGATTTGCCATCGTGGCCGATGAGGTTCGCAAATTGGCTGAACAGTCAGGTCAAGCTGCTGGGAAAATACAAACTTCTATCGGACTTATTCAAAGTGAGGCAACTCAAGCTGTACATTCTATGAATGAAGGAACTGCTGTTGTAGAGGAAGGAATTAAAATGGTCCATCAAACAGGTGAGACCTTCAATGGCATCGCGGAATTAATTGAACAAGTTACCTCTCAAACGCAGGAAGTATCTACGATTGTAGAAGAAGTAAATTCAAGGTCGCAAAATGTGGTAGGAATCGTGGAAGAAGTAGCCCACATATCAGAGCAGTCATCCTCCAATACTCAACAAGTAGCAGCTGCTGCAGAAGAACAAAGTGCTTCAATGGATGAAATTGCTGGGTCAGCAGAATCCTTGAGTAAGATGGCGCAGGAGTTGCAGGGGGTTATTCAGAAGTTTAGGTTATAAGGGAATGAGAGATTAACAACTTTATCTTTATCTCAACAAAATAATGATGATGAAAGCTCGTATGAGAGAAATCTTGTATGGGCTTTTTTGTAGTGTAAAACGAGGTTGACTCATCCAATTGGAATAAGATAACAGTCCCAATGTACCTTTTTTTCTTCAAGTTACGGACAGAAACTATTAAGCTTTCACCGAAGAATTTATTTTACAAATTATCTAGGGGGAGAAACTTACATGGAGTACAAGAAGATTAAGAAGTTTTTAGTTTGCGGCCCGATCGCGTCAGCACTTATTTTTTCATTAATCACACCAGCCGCATTAGCAACTGAAGGTCTGGAAGATCAGCAAGATCCAGCAGTTATAGAAGAAACAATCACAGAAGTTGACGAAACGGCTACTAGTGAAGCTACTACCACAACAGAAGAAAATGAAGAAATAGAAGAAGATACTGCTACTGAACCAACAACAACTGAGGATGAAATAGAAGAAGATACTGCTAGCGAAACCGAAACAACTGAAGAAGTAGTAGAAGAGGATACTGCCAGCGAAACCGTAACAAACGAAGAAGAAATTCAAGAAGAAGAGCCTTCATTAGTTCCGGGAGATTTCTTTTATTTTGTAAAGACAATGATGGAAAAAATAAGACTTGCTATAACATTTGACGACTATGAAGAAGCTCGTCTATTAGCAGATTTTGCAGCAGAACGTATTGCAGAAGCTAATAAATTAATAGCTGAAGGTAAAAGTGAAGAAGCAGAAGAACTACTTAATGCTGCCATTGCTACTCAAGAGGAAGCAGCTAATTACTTAGCTGAATCAGAAGAGGTAGCGGGCGACACTACAGAAACTGAAGAAGCAGCTGTTGATACAACAGAATCTGCAGAGGATATTGTTGAAGCAACAGATTCACAAGAAGTAGTGGCAGAAGATGCCGCTGAAGGTCTAGAAGAAATTGAAGATGAGGTTGAAGTTAAGCTTGCAAATAACATTGACTCATTAGCAAAAGCGCTATCTCAAGTGAAAAATCCTACAGCACAAAAGGCATTAATGAAAAATATCCAAAAATCATTTGCTAAACTAGATAAAAAACTAGCAAAGCTTGAGGAAAAAGCGGCTAAATTTGGTCTTGAAGATAGTGAAAAGAGTGAAGAAGCAGAAGAAGTAGTTGCAGAAGAGCAAACAGAAGAGAACCTTGCGGATGCTGAACAACCAGTAGAAATGAATGAAGAATCGGTACATGAAGAAGAGAATTCAACTGAAGAAGAAACAACTGCCGTACAGCCTGTGAGTACAACCCTAGTTGTTGAAAAGCAACCGAAAGAAGAAAAACCTGCTCAAGCTAAAGAAGTAGTTAACGAGAATAAGCAAGAAACACAAGTGAAAAAAGCAGAAAATCAGCAAAAAGCTAACGAACAAAAGCAAGAAGCTTCCGTGAAAAAAGCAGAAAACCAGCAAAAAGCTAATGAGAAAAAACAAGAAGCTCAACAGAAAGCGAACGAAAATCAGCAAAAAGCTGATAATAAAAATGCAAACGGTGATAAAGGTAAAGATAAAGAAGAATAGGGTATAGTGATGTTCCTAAAGAGAGTTACTGTGTTAACAGTACTCTCTTTTATTTTTAGGGTAAATTCTAGTGCTACTATATTTAAAGAAAATTAAGGGACAATGTACCTGTCCCTCCGTCTTGATCTGCCGATTATAAAAACCGAAGTAAGAAAAAGGCAATGAACTATTGTGAATGGTAATTAATGAGGTTATGATAAGATCAAAAACCCGTCCTTATCATCTGTGACGGTGTCCTTAGATTATAAAAGAAATAACCCGTTTTAAGAGGAGAGGATTCCATTGACGATTTACCAACAAATAATAGAGGTACTTAAAGAAAAGAAAGGCGAAACGTTAACATCAGCAGAGATAAAAGATCTTTTAATAACAAAATTTAATACGAATCCAGGTAGCATTATTCTGTCCGACTATTGCTATAACCGTTATAACAACGGGATAGCTTTTACTAAACATCTATTTATTTATATTAATAGAAGTACATATCGATATGTCGGTGAAAATTATCCTTATACTGGGCTTATTTTTCACAAGGCTAAAGGGGCAGAGTTTGAATCTGTAGTCGGTGAGTGGGATAAAGGGAAGCTTCAGCTCTACAAGGATCAATCTACAATCGGAATCTCACAAATAAAAAAATTATATGAAGAATATTTAGAAATGCTACGATTTGAAATGAATGTTCTTGGATGCAAGGCAACTGAACTAAGACATCTCATCGGTCGTCTAGGTGAATTCTTTTGCGTTCTTTATACAAATGGTGAGCTTGCCAAAGTTACCAACCAGCATGGATTTGATGTGATGAAAGACGGCAGAAGAATAAGCGTGAAAACAACTGCGCAGGATAATAGCTTTATCACAATCAACAAAAATACCTTTGACCAATTTGATGACTTTTTTGTTGTTCAATACAAAGATGATGACTTTAAGGTATTATTCTATGGGCCGAAGGAAGAAATTCCGTCGCCTAGGACATATGGGAACAAGTATGAGGTTACTATTAGTTCTTTGAAAAAATTATCTAATACATTTTAAACAAGATGATTGACTATCCAAAAACGTCTGTGAATGAAGATGGTCTTGCGAAATACAAAAAAAAACCTAAGTAGAAGACTTCTTTTACTTAGGTTTTTCTTATGCACCAATGATTTACAACTTAAATCAACCAATTTTGTCATGAGTTTTGGATCTAATAAATAGTGGAATTCAACAACTCAATAATCTCATCATTCCCAATATCATAAGCATGATCAACAGCGGATATCCCCTCAGAATTAGTAAGAGTAGGATCTGCACCTGCATCTAATAATCTTTTAATAGAAGCAATATCCTCGTTATAAACAGCAGTCATTAATGCTGTCCATCCCCAGCTATCTTGCCAGTTAGGATCTGCTCCATATTCTACGAGTAAGGGAATAAGGTCTCCACGATTATTATCAACAGCAATCATTAGGACACTTTCTTCGTACTCATTTATTTCATTAGGGTCTTCACCACTTACTAAAAGGTCCTCCACTTCTGCTTGATCAGCATCAATTACAGCCTGCATTAAAGGAGTATACTCATAGCTATACCCGTAGTCACTTTCCATGAAAAATTCTTCTAACTTGCTGCCAAATTGTGATAGAACAACTGCTGTTCCTACACCAATACCAATGAAAATTGTAGGAATAACAACAAAGATAACAAACATTAACAGAACAATTCTCTTTGTTCTGCTTTTAAGCTGTACGGAAGGTTCTCCGTATGTGAAACGTTCAATCTCATGAATGCGCTTTGGAATAGGAGGGTGTGTTGATAGTAGCTCAGTTAAAATAGCAAAAATCCCCCGTTTTTCGTTGTATTGCGTTAAATATTCTTGAATATTAACTTTGTTATAAAGCCTTCTACCAGCAGCTAGAACTAAAAGACCGTTTATAGCATTTTCCGGTTTTTCTGTATAATAAGCTGCCATGCGGTCACATGTATATTCTGCCATTCTTGAATAACTTGTGCCTAAGAATGGTACCCACATAGATAATGAGAGTAGGATACTTTTAGCGATATGATTTCTTTTAATGTGAGCTAACTCGTGAGCGATGATGTAATCAATATCGAAGTCCTCTGAATCGTCTGCAATATCAATGAAATCAGAATATAGCACAACCATGTTTTTCCCGAATAATGCTAGAACTTTTGTAGCAAATGCATTTAAAAGTCCACCAGATTCAATTACATACACTTCAGGTACTTTATCTAAATTCATTTTTTGACAAAGAGTAATAACCTTGCTGTGAAGCTCAGGAAACTGATTTTCTCTTAATCTCACCCCGTTTAATTGGATGTGTGCCATAGATAGGGCATGTGAGAATAATGATAATAGCCCAATCGCTAATACGATAAAAACGCCAATGATCGAAAGAAGTAAGTATAATGCCATAAAAACACTGACGATAATACAAATAATAAATAGCGTTTCTTCATGCTTATGGACAAGATTTTTATTATTTTCCAATTTGTTCAACTCCTAACAGTTTCTAACAGACAAATTTTATTATATGATGTTTAAAGGTAAAAATGAATGGAAAAACAACCTTTTCTTTTAAGGGAATGGGTGGGAAATGCTTTTCAGAAGTGTGGTATGATTTAAGTGGTTGGAAAACTGTTTAAAATTGGAAGTATTTTTTATGGAAAATATAAATATGAGGTGAAGATCAAGAATGAAAGCTAGTACAAAAAAGGAAATTCTTTCTTGGGTGAAAACATTAGCGCTTGCGATTATCATTGTTTTTATTTGTCGACAATTTATCTTTACTCCAACGTCTGTATTTGGGGAATCAATGTCTCCTACCTTTCATGATGCGGATCGGGTGATAGTGAGTAAAACATCAAAGATCCAACGCTTTGATGTGGTCGTGTTTGATGCTCCAGACCTTGAAGGTGAACACTATATAAAGAGAGTAATAGGTCTCCCTGGAGATTCTATTAAAATGGAAGATGATGTGCTTTTTATCAATGGTGAAGAATTCCCAGAAGAGTATTTAAAAGAAAATAAAGAAAATAATACATTAGAAGAATTAACCTTTGATTTCACCCTCGAAGAAATCACTGGAAAAACAAAAGTACCAAAAGACATGCTCTTTGTTATGGGAGATAACCGCTTAAACAGCAAAGACAGCAGAATCTTTGGATTCGTTCCCTATGACTCCGTGATTGGAGAAGTAAAGTTTCGGTTTTATCCTGTGAATGCGGTGGGGGTTCCGGAGTAGGTGTCACGCTCGGGATAGGTGCTGGTCCGGAGTTTGTGGTGCCTGTCACTTCCCGAATTTTGTCGATTAGACAACAGCATTTCTACAACATGTGGGTGTGCTTAAAGGAGGATGATAAAGGATGAAGAAGCTGCTGCAAATGTTTTTCTTCACTAGCATTCCTTTTGGAGTCATCATGGGACTTATGTTTCAAGAATTGGAAATAGGAGTTATGGCAGGTCTCTTTTTTGGACTAGGAATGACGATTATAGTAGGGGGCATTAATAAATTTTCAATGAAATCAATTGGAGAATCAGGTACTAGCAGTGTGAAGCAGGAAAAAGAAATGGAATTAACCCTACCATACAACTCTGCCTTCGAGCTATGTAAAAAAGCTGTTCTATCCATCAACGGAACGAAAATCACCTATGAGAATGAACAGGAAGGTATGATCCGTGCAAAAACAGCAGTAAACGCCTTAACCTGGGGAGACAAGATATCCGTTTTTGTAGAGAAGGTGGATGAAGAAAGATCTAAGGTACATATACAAAGTAAGCCTGCCGTTGCCACAACTGTTGTGGATTATGGGAAGAATTTGAAGAATGTGAAAGTGATTGCGAATTATTTGGTGCCTCCCCGAAGTTTGTCAAAAGAGCATGAATGATAAAAAAACGTTTCTACAACATATAATAATTCTGTTTTGAAGTGCTAAATTAGAAATAACCATACTATTTGAACGGTAATTCACACTTGAATTTACAGATAATTGATTAGCAAAAATGCTTGGAACATTGTGTCTCCAAGCATTTTTTTGCACTATATAGTAGTGTTTCCTGAAAAATAAACGGAAAAATTCCGTTTAAATTAGGAAAAACCAACATTTCTCACAAAATAAGAGGATTTTTTCCGCTTATCTGAACCAAAACTTTAGATTTGGTTATATTTAGAGAAGTTAACCGGAATATATCCGCTTATTTCGACTTTTTAAGCACCTACTATATACTTTAACCGGAATTTCTCCGCCTACCAATTCCTATCCATGAATAACATCAGAGAGTCTAATATCTAACTTGAATATCCAAAACCTACCACTTTGATCCCCAAATAAATTAGCAAACAAACTCGCACACTGATTCTAACTTTTGTCATCCTGTTAAAAGGAATGCACATTAGGGTGCTAAAATAACGTTACATTTATGAAAACCTTCGATAAGCAACAAAAAATTTTATGTTTTTGTACTCCAAAACCCAACTACTTATACAACACGTAAAACGCTTTTTTATTTACGTAGTAAACTTTCAGACTAGTTTTCTTAAAAAAGTAAGTACTTATATCTAGGAGCATAGATGCACAACTGTTATTTTTAGATAATTTTTACCATATAATTTCCAAGCGCTTCATTTATAATACATATGTATGTAAAAAATTAACATGAAAGTGAGTGAATGGGTTGAATGAAAAAATGGAGTTAAAAACACTCGCTATGGAAAAAGTGGCTCAAGTCATTGACTCTTTATCAAATGAAGCAAAAATTAGATATCGTGTGGCAATCAATGAGTTTGCAGATTTGTATCTTGATGATGAACTTGTCTTTCAAGAACTTTACTATGCTTACAAGCAAGAGCGATCTTCCTATAATATACAATGTGAAAATGGAGAAGAGATTACTTATAGAAGAGAAAATGATGAACACGTGATTCAGTTTGCACAAACATATTTTTGTTTACCTGAAAAGCCTTTTGTCCTCTTTATTACTTCATGTATTGAAATCATGAGAGAGGTACTACCACTAGGCACAGTTGTTGAACTTAATCCACTTCATTTTATTCCGGAACATCAAACGTCTTCACCTACCAAAGTTGTGATTACAAAGCGTTTCATAGCACCAACAGGGTATCAAACGTATTTCCCGTACGGTGGTGCTATTTATCCTGTAGGAGAGATGAAGAAAGATACAACGATTTATTTTACAGAGCCCTTGATTACAAATGTGATTCATACAGGCTATAAGGATGATATGGAAGAAGCCTTTCTTCTGCTTATAAAAGAAGATTTTATTGTTCAAAAAAATATGAAGTCAATCGAATTCTCAGCACATGACATGAAACGTCTTCAGCTTGAAATCCAATCTAAGGAAAGAGCGGGTAAAAGGTAATGGCACTTTATACGTCAAGCTTTTGTTATAACTTAGTTTCTGGTATTAGCTCGTCTTTGGAGGATGCCAAATATGAGATTAAGAAAAATTTTGAGCAAATGGACTTAGAAAATGCATCTGTTGAGGAAGAGATGAGAGAAATGATAGAAGAAATGATAGCAGAGATTGATCAATTACTTGCCACGATTCAATCTGTTCATTTTAGATAAAAAGTTGGTAGAGAGGAGTTTACGTATTGGGAACAACAAACATAAAGATGAGTGTTCACGATTTACAAACCACTTTACAAACGCTTCAATCAAGTATTGAAGAGTTTAGCAGTTATACCGACACCTTCCGTACTGGCACAAGAGATCAATTAAAGAACTTTAATTCTGATTTCATAGAAAAAGTAGATGCAATTCTAGATAATATGAATGATGATATCAATAAGGATTTACTAAAGGATATGTACGCTATTCATGCAGCTGGAAAAGAAATGCTAGAAGAAATGAAAAAGGCCGACGAAGAAGCGAGTGAAATGATTCGGAGTGGGCAGTCATGAAAAGAGACATACAAATTAACTATGGAATATTGGATCAAATTATTGAACAACTTCATACATACAAGAATGCCTTAAATCAAATGCACAGTTCCCTAACCTCGATAGCTGTTTATGTAGAAAGTAACGCGGGAAAGAGCTTGGATGTTTGGGATGACACCATTCAGCAATCAAAGAAAAATATTAATAGCTACCAAGCTCAAATAGACGATCTTTTATCATTATTTGAAAACTACGTGACCGATACAACTGCCTACATTACACCAATTTCTCGAAATAGTATGATGAGAGTCGATCGCAACGATATCTGGTGGAACCTCACACAGATTGAATCAGGTGTAAACAACAATATGTTTAATGCGATCCTAGAAACACATAAGTCCCCAAGCTTCTTATTTGGTTTGTTTGACGATCCAACTCCAGAAGAAATAGAAAGAAGCAGACATAATAAACAACAGCTCGATGCTATTCGGACGAATATTGAATCTTCCAAGGCGATGCTTGAAAAGAACATAGAAGGATTATGGGACCTTTATGAAACAAAAGTAAAGAAGTTTGAAAATGTTGATGATGAATACTCAAACAAAGCCTCTGCAGTCAAAGATACCTACACCAACTTCTTTGAAGGAGTAAGTGATGTTGTTTCTGTAACGGTTGAAGGGGTATGGAATTTCATAAAAGGATTAGGTGTTGCCATCTATGAAATCGCAGAAGGCCTGATTAGCCTTGTCATTGATGCGGGAATCATCGCGATATCTAGTAAAATACCAGACTCAATTGAACCCGAATTCTTAAAGAAGGCGGCAAACACAAGAGTAGAGACTTTTGCCGGAACGCTCGAGCAAATCATCGATGACCCGATCATCGTCCTAGAATCGGTCGCACAATCCATATCAGACACCTCAGAAAAAGAAGGGATTATGTATGTAACTGGAGGAGCAGCAACCTCCCTCGTCCCATACGTAGGCCAATCAAAATACCTCAAGCTATTAAAAGTAGAAAAAGACAAAGCACCCAACACCAAAGCAGTAAACCCAGCCATCTCTCAAAAAGTAAAAGAAATCGTCCAAAACAACAAAGTATTTGAAGGAATCAAGAAAGAAACGGTAGAATTATATAAAGATGTAAAAAACGGTGGAACCCAATTTGTTGATGACGTCACTAATTTCTTAGGCAGAACCTTATTTCCAAACCAAACTCTTCAATTGAGTACGGCGAATTCAGTGCCGGTGAATGTGTTTAGTAGGTCGGCAGTAGAAGATCGGATTGATTCGGTTGTTTCTAGGTCTAGTGTGAAGGTTGAGGAGAAGGGGAATGGTAATAAGCTGAAAGTAGAAGATTTCACTAAAGAGATCTTGGAGACTAAACCAATGAACTCTCCAATACCTGAAAAGTGGTATAAAAAAGGTGGAAGTATTTCCATCGAAGATAATGGCACTTGGACTTATACTAACAAGTCTGGAGTTTCTGTAAGGTATCCAGGTGGTTACCCAGATTTTACACCGTTTATTCATCCCAATGTTAAGCCGGTAAAAATCGAAGTTCATTCGCCTAAAAATAATCCAAAAGATTTTGAAAATGCAAACCAAGCAGCTGGACTTACAAAAGATACTGATCCACCAATAATAGATATTAGAAGGCCACCAGATGGCTATACGTGGCATCATCATGAAGATGGAAGAACTATGATGCTAGTAGATGAAGATATCCACAGAGAGTTTAGACACATTGGTGGTCAATCAAAGGTTAATGGGAAAAATAAGTAATGATTTAGGAGTGAGAGTATGACAAAAATGCTTAGTGTAAATCCAAAAGTTTCTTTACAGGATCTAAAACAATTCGAACAAGAGTATGAAGTTTCGTTACCTGAGCAATATGTTGATTTTCTACTAGAATACAATGGAGGATTTCCTCAAGAATCTAACTTTAAAATCTCTGATGATGAAGGAGAAAGTTTAGTCAATAAGTTTTATGGAATTGGGGATATGAAAAGCAATTTAGGTAAAGTTTTTGAGGTTTTAGAAGGAGAAATACCAGAAGATTTTATTTCGATTGGTAATGACCCTGGAGGAAATGAGATTTTATTAGGAGTTAGTGGAGAGTATCGGGGAAAAGTATATTTTTGGATTCATGATATAGAACCCGAAGACGAAATGGACAATATGTTTATCCTTGCAGATAGTTTTACTGGGTTCTTTAATAACTTATATGAATCTGAATAATGATAATTATAGAAAGCTACATTTAAAGGCTGAATTTTTCAAAAAAATGTAAATATGAATGATAATTAGGCGAGATGACATTTTAAGCTTATGAAGATATGGTTACAGATAAAAAAGCTATAAATTCACTAAATTAGATAAACTTGTAGGTTTCAAAGATATTATTTTTCTTGAAGAATTACTTTATAATACAGATAAAGATTATGTAGTAAGCCAGTTAATGAATATTGACAACCCTTTATTACTCTATTGCTTTTCTGCAAATTACAATTGGAATAATGGGTTAGATGTACCAACAGTCATCTTAGAAAATGAGGCTTGTGATTTAGGGACAGGTTTACTAATGTTCCATTATGCAGATGGCTATCGTTTGTTAGAGAGTTCAGATGAAATTTCAAGTTCTTCATTAGAGGAATGGAAAGTTTTTTTGAGAAAGATTTATAATAAACTATTAAGCTTAGACTTTAAATCACAAGACATTTCCTTTGACCCTGAATTAACAAAAATTCAAAAGTATAAGATAAAAAAGAATAATCCTGACCTTCCTGGCGTTCTAATTAGTAAGTCTCCAGGCAAAGAGATTGATATACCTAAGATATAATGTAATTTATTTGAAACCTTGATTGGCAAAATGCCTTTAAAGGTTTCTTTTTTGTGGGGATTACCTGGTACCCGAATAAACCACTTATTTTTTCAGAATGAGATAAGCCTCGTCATTGACGCGGGAATCATCGCGATATCTAGTGAAATACCAGACTCAATTCAACCCGAATGCTTAAAAAAGGAGGCAAACACAAGAGTGGAGTCCTTTACCGGAAGACTCGAACAAATCATCGACGACCCGATCATCGTCCTAGAATCGGTAGCACAATCCATATCAGACACCTTAGAAAAAGAAGGAAATAGATCTTGTAGAATCATTTAATATACCCAAATGATTTTGCAAGATTTACTTATGATCTTAAAAATACGAGTAAAAACAACAAAAATCGTTTTACTTACAACATTTATATTTTTTTTTTCAAAATATAATACTCTAAAATCGACTTTTTTTTAATAGTATCTTCATAATTCTTATTTACTAGGTAAAATGTCCTTAGTAGAATGAAGAAAGTGTATTGCATTTTTAAATGAACATAAAAGGAGATAAAATGATGTCACAGCAGAGTCAACATCATAAGAAGAAAAAAATAAGATTTACACTCCAAGCAAAGTTAACGTTATGTATTGTTTTACTCATTTTTTTAATTATTTCGTTAAGAACAACTGCTATAGCAATTGCAAACAGGTACTTAGAAAACACTCTGTTTACTAATTTATTATCTGCGGGTGTGGCTATCCTACTTGGAGCTATCGGAGCTTACATTATTATTGTTTTAATTATCAAAAAACCTCTTAGGGAGTTTGCTAACTTTTCTTATCATCTATCCGAAAGTGATTTCTCACATAAAATTGTACTAAAATCAGGTGATGAATTTGAAGAATTGGCAAACTCTTTTAATGAAATGACAAGTAAAGTTAGTAATTTGGTACAAGAAATCCAAAATACTGCAAAAGAGGTTAATAATCAGAATGAAATAGTAAAAACAGCTTCGTATGAGATACAATTATCGACCGAACAAATAGCATCAACTATGCAAGATTTAGCATCAGGAGCAGAGCAGCAATCATATTCTGCCGGAGAATTATCAGAAACAATGAATGTATATGTTGATAAAGTTTCAAGTGCTACATCTTATAGTAACGATATTACGAAACAAACGAACGAAGTTTTACAAATGACTTCTAAAGGAAAAGAGTTAATTGGGAGATCTGTTAGCCATATGTCAGTAATTGAAGAATTAGTGAAAGACTCCGTTAATAAAGTTGAAAATCTAGATCGACAAACTCAAGAAATATCTATGTTAGTAGGAGTTATACAGAATATAGCCGAACAGACTAATCTGTTAGCTTTAAACGCAGCTATTGAAGCAGCAAGAGCTGGGGAACATGGAAAAGGTTTTTCAGTTGTTGCTTCTGAAGTGAGGAAATTAGCAGAACAAGTATCAAGCTCGATTGAAAATATAACTAGTATTGTTACTAATGTTCAAAAAGACTCCTCGGAAGTAGTTGTTTCATTAAAAGAAGGCTACGACCGAGTTGAACGTGGAACTAACCACATTAGAGTTACAGAAGAAACCTTTAATACTATTAATAGGTTAGTATTAGAAAACGTTAGTAAGATAGAGAGTATATCAAACACCTTGTTTAATATAGAGAATGACGGGAAAGAAATAAACAACCATGTTTTAAATATTGTATCCATAACACAAGAAGCTGCAGCAGGAATCGAACAAACTTCTGCAACCACACAAGAGACCTCAAGTTCTCTGAATGAGGTGACTAATAAAACTGAAGGATTAAAGAATTCAATCGAAAATTTAAATGGACTTGTTAATGAATTTAAAGTGTAAGTTAAAAT
Organism: Bacillus sp. AFS040349; assembly: GCF_002577655.1. Taxonomy (NCBI): domain Bacteria; kingdom Bacillati; phylum Bacillota; class Bacilli; order Caryophanales; family Bacillaceae; genus Bacillus; species Bacillus sp. AFS040349. Next base: position 32,293 of record NZ_NUMC01000001.1, read on the forward strand.
TTATCCTCAAAAAATTCCAAAAAACAAAGCCACCATATCGTTATAGCCATTACCACCATGTTAACGAATTATGAAACATGGTGTTTTTTTGTATATATTTAGTGTGGATAAACTCAATCATAGATTTACTCTGTTTTAGAATAGATTGATTTTTCTAGTGTTGTGCGGCTTACTAATAAAAACGAATTAATTATTTTGCGAAGTACATTACAGCCATTTATTAGAGTTTAATATGCTTCACTTACCCTCTATAAGACTTACTTGCTTTTCTTGCATCTTTTCCCGATCTAATAACAACAAAAAATTCACAAAAAAATTTTCAGATATTGTCGGATATTGTCTATAAGCGTTCTTTTTAAGTCTGAAAGGATTAGTAATTGATCTATATGGAGAATCATATCACCTTAAACCAATTGGACAATATAGGGAATGGTAAATAAAATTGTAAGGAAATAGTCCAAAAGTAATGATGCTTACGGGGGTGTCGAGTATGGGGAAAAGACTCTAACCGATACTAAGATTATGGATATTGTTATATCTATGAAGCAGATGGTTGAACAAAAGGATGTTATTGTACAGAATGCCACCCAAATAACATCAATCAGTCAAGAAACAGCGGCAGGTACAGAAGAAGTTTCTGCATCAATTGAAGAAACAACTGCCTCGATGGAACAATTAAATAAGTTAGCAGAAAAACTAGACATATATTCACAAGAAATGAGAGAAGAATTGAAAAAGTTTATTCTTGAGTAAAGAGTGGAGGGCTGTTTTCACATTAGTGAAACAGCCTATTTTAAGGAGGGCAGTAGTGTTATGAATTTAAACTTTAACGTATCTAACATAGTAAAGTCGAGATTATTTAAAAGAACCTTTTTGTTTTTATTTATATCGATTATATTCTTTTCTGGTTTTATCTATGTAGCCTCAAGCATCATTCTCCCCAAAATAGCTCAAGATCAATATAGAGAAATGACTGATCTAGCCGTACATCGCTTATCTAATCATGCGAAAATGATTGTCGAGAATGCAAACGCTATATCTGAAACGAATAAACAAAATGAGGATTTATTACAAGATGATTCGTTAGTCTTAAATAGTGAATTGACGAAACTTCTTGATTCTTCTCCTTTTTTTGACGGGGGAACAATGACCGATGTTGAAGGTGAGATTTTAGTTTCAAGAAACTTAAACCTTAATGAATTTATTACGAAGAGCGGAATTAAGTATGAACCACAGATTGGTACGGAAGAGACGTTACATTTTAGTGATGTTTTAGTAAACAAATCTGATAAAAAGGAGTCTATTATTCTACTATCCTTTCCTGTTAATAACGAGAAGGAAGAGGTGAAAAGAATTGTCCATATGGCCATCCACCTTGATCAAAAAGGGTTATTTCAGTCGATGTTTAAAGAGCTGAATATAGGAAAGGATAGCTATGCTTATATTGTCGATTCAAAAGGAACCTTAATATCTCACCCTCAAAGGGAAATGCTAGGTGAAGATGTTTCTGATAATCCAGCTGTACAAGCAATTTTAAAAAAGAAGACAGGTTATATGGGATTAATCAATCAATTTGATGTGGAAATGTATTCCTCCTATCAATATATTCCAGGCTTAGAATGGGGTATAGTTGCACAAGTACCATCAGAAACTACTTATTTAGGGGTAAAGAAATTTCATGAATCTCTCTGGTTAAGTAGTATCATCCTGATTATTCTATTAACATTTCTAGCTGCTATTCATACTGTTAAGACAATGAATCCAATAAGAAAACTTCATTATGCAGTAGATCAGGTAGCTAAAGGGAACTTTCGTTCAGAAATTGAAAATGATGAATCAAAAGGAGAAATAGGAGCCCTAATAAAAAGGTTCAATGAGATGATCACATCGCTCAATCATGCGAAGAAGCAGCTGAAATCTCAAAAAAATTTCTTGAGTAAGATTATCAGTAAAAGTCCTAACGCGATATATGTTGTAGATTATAACGGAAGATTCACGTTAGCAAATGAAGCTTTCACAAAGTTATTAGGAACAACTCCTGCGGAAATTGTAGGGAAAAAAGAATCAGAGTTTAACCCAGATGAGGAAGAGGTTGAACGCTATTTTCAAATCAACCGAGAAGTGATTAACAGTAAAAAGGACCGTTTTATACCCGAAGCCTCTCTCACTGATAGTGAGGGGAATCAACATTGGATGCAAGTTATGAAAATACCGATTATTGAAGAGGACGGTTCATCACATTCTCTTTTATGCTTTGCTACTAATATAACTGAGCGAATTATGAATGAAGAAAAAATAAAGTTCCATGCTTCACATGATAGTTTGACTCAGTTGCCAAATAGATATAAGTTTAAAAAAGCATTGGAGCAGGAACTAGAACTAGCATACGATGAACAAATGAACGTTGCCGTATTGTTTATGGACCTTGATCGCTTTAAATATGTAAATGATCATTTTGGCCATATGATGGGTGATAAATTACTACAAGCCGTTACGTCCAGATTAAAAGAGAATTTGCATGAAAGAGATACGATTTCAAGGTTTGGTGGAGATGAGTTTACTGTTATACTTTCTAATATAGATGATAAAGATCAAGTGAGCAGTATTGCAAATAAATTAATTCATGCACTTGGGCAACCTTATCAGATCGACGGGCATTCACTAGTAACAACTACTAGTATTGGGATCAGTATGTATCCTAATGATGGTGAAGACGTTGATATTTTAATTAAGAATGCTGATACGGCTATGTATCAAGCAAAGAATCAGGGGAAAAATACTTATCGTTATTTCCATAGTGAGATGAACTCATTATTATCAAATAAATACAAGCTAGAAAATTACATGAGAGACGCTTTAGAAAAAGAGGAATTTCATCTTTTTTATCAACCAAAGATGGACACACATACAGGTAAGATCTCAGGAATTGAGGCACTACTTCGTTGGGAACAGAAAGAGCTTGGTATGGTTTCGCCCTCAGAATTTATCCCTATTGCAGAGGAAAGTGGATTGATTTTACAGGTAGGCGAGTGGGTGTTGGAGCAAGCCTGTTTGCAAAATAAGAGATGGCAGGATGAAGGATATCCGCCAATTAAAGTGTCTGTCAATCTTTCTGTATGGCAAATTAAACATTCGGATATTGTCAAAACAGTGCAGCAGATATTAGAGAAAACAGGCTTGAATCCGATATGGCTTGAATTAGAAATCACAGAAACGGCCATCATGGAGAATAAAAGGTCTATACTACGTACTTTGAAACAGCTAAAGAAGATGGGAGTATCTATTGCTATTGACGACTTCGGTACAGGATATTCTTCATTGAACTACTTAAAAAGATTTCCTGTTGACACATTGAAAATTGATCGTTCATTTATTCAAGGTATCCTAACGGAACAAGATGATACAGTAATCGCAACAGCTGTTATTTCAATGGCTACTAAGTTAGGATTAATCGTTGTTGCTGAGGGTGTAGAAACGGATGAACAACTGCATTATTTACATGATTTACACTGCAATGAAGTTCAGGGATTTCTTATAAGCCCACCAGTTCCCAAAAACCAAATGACAAAAATGTTAGAAAAAGAGCTTCTTTATTATATGTCTAAGACAGTGAGTTAATAGAAAGGGCCTGTATTCGATGAATACAGGCTTTATCTTATATTTGGGTTTTACATAAAAGGAAGACTATAAGGAGATATAAAAATGGAGATTTTGGATTATAAACATCTATTTTACTTAGGTGTTGTTGTAATTATTAATTTTATTGGCTTCTTTTTAGGACAAATGTACATTAGGAGATTAATTTCTTCAGATGGGAAATTTAGAATACTTACGCTGATCCTTATGGCAATCGGATCAGGATGTGCACAATGGTCGATTGTTCTAATCGGACTTATTGGTTATCAAGATCCTCATACTCCAACATTTGATTTTGTCTTGCTTGGTATCTCTCTATTATTTGGTTCTATGGGGTTATTATTTACTTTTTATAATCTTACTTTAGGGAATAAAACAAAAACCAATCGCTTAATTGCAGGCCTAATCTTTTCATTAACCATTATCTCTATGCATCTGACAGGTATTTACTCGATTGGACATTTGGGGCAGATACATTTTGATTGGTTCCGACTGTTAGTAGCACTTTGCTTTTCTATCATATTAACGTTGGTTGCCCCTTACTATATCCAATATGCTAAGTGTATGTCTTTAAGGAGAATTCGCTATTTAGCACTGGCTACGGTATGTTCCATTGTCATGTCTATTCTCGTAATCGGAGTGCAATATTCCTTATTGTCTGCTACAACCTTTATATCTGATCAGTCAAATGTATCTTTTTATGACGGTGACCACAAGCATATTGCTTTATTTATAGGAATTGCTGCTTTGTTCATTTTTATCAACTTCCTTTTTCTAGTTTACATGGATAGAGAAAATATGAAAACAAGTAAAAATTTGGTAGATGAAAAATTCAAATCACTTTTTCATTCAACTCCTATAATGGTTATCGAGGTAGATGAAAAAGGAGTTATTAGGGAAGTGAATGAAACATTATTATACTTACTCGGCTATACGGAGGAAGAAGTAAAAAGGCAGTACGTTCACTTCCTGTTTATGAAGGAACAAGAAAGAGATATTGAGAAGGCCCTAAACGATGCAAAATCTGATATGAATAGTTTTATTGAGATTCAAATTGTTAAAAAAAATGGGGAGCTCATTGATTTTAATTTTATTTTTATCCCTATTAAAAATGGTGAGAAGATAATCGGGTTATATCTAATGGGTAGAGATGTTTCAAAAAGAAATGAAGCTTTTCGTAAACAACAAGAAATTGAAAATGATATGCGTGATCTTGTTCGTAATTAATTATGTATTATTAATAAGTTTAAAAAAGAGGGAAGCCGCTTTGTCCATACATTAGTTGATGGTCAATTTTTATATAAGGTAGGTTTAGTGCCAAGTGATATATTAGGAAAAGCTTTAGAGGAATTACCGATATCGTCCGAGATGTACCACTTTCATTTAAAGCAATATGAAAAAGCCTGGAATGGTGCTGAGGTAATTTATGAAAACAGTATTAACGGTTTAAATTTACTTAGTTCGTTAAAACCTATAGTTAAAGATGGAAAGACAGTCGAAGTGGTAAGTACGATTGTAGATATTACTAAGCAGAAAATGGTTGAGAAAGAGTTGTTAGTAGCAAAGGAAGAGGCAGATAAAGCAAATAGGGCGAAATCTGAATTTTTATCTAAGATGAGTCATGAATTGCGAACACCACTTAACGGTGTATTAGGGTTTGCACAGGTATTAGATATGGAGCCAGACTTGACGAAAACACAGCATTCACACGTTTATGAAATCTTATCTGCTGGACGCCATTTGTTAAAACTAATTGATTCCATATTAGATCTTTCTAGAATTGAAGCTGGGAATCTAAGATTTGAAATGGAAGAAGTATCAGTTAATTCCGTTTTACAACAGAGTGTAAAGATGGTAGAACCACTTGCTGAGAAGATGGATCTTAAACTTTACTTTAACGAACAAGCGAATGACCCTATCGTCTGGGCCGACAGCACAAAATTGAGACAATTATTTATAAACCTTTTAGACAATTCGATAAAGTACAACAAAAGAAACGGTAAAATTTTCCTTCATACTTACGAAGAAAACAATCATATTTGTATATCGATTAAAGATACTGGGATAGGCATACCGAGAGAGGATATTAAGAAGGTGTTTGATCCATTTTATAGGAGCGGCTCTCATAAGAGTCAAATCCCTGGTGCTGGTATAGGACTTGCACTTGTGCAACAAATTCTACATCGCTTTAATGGCACAATAAAATTATCTAGCAACTTTGGTGAAGGAACACAGGTTTTAGTGAAAATACCTTTAATCTACTCCAATAATAAAAATGAATTTTCATTACACAAGGAAGCTGAAAAGGCTAATTTGACGATTTCACATTCTACTATTTTATATATAGAGGATAATGAAATGAATCGGGAGCTTATGAGAAATGTGTTGAATGAGAAAAATCAGAAATTAAACCTCCTTATAGCCACTACAGGTAAAAAAGGGCTTGAAATGTTTAGGAGTAGGCATATTGATCTTATTTTGTTAGATTTAGGTCTCCCGGATATTAATGGGTTGGAGTTCATTGATATAATAAGAAATGAAGATAAAAGTAATGTTCCTATCGTTGTATTAAGTGCCAATGCTATCAAAGAAGATATTGAAAATGCATTGAAAGTTGGCTGCAATCGTTATTTAACGAAACCAATAGATATTGGAGAGTTATTTGAGGTACTAAATTATTATTTAAGAAGGTGAAAGAGAAATGAAGGTAGTTATTGCTGAAGATGATCTCCCTTCTAGAAAAATCTTATCGTTGTTTCTTTCAAAAATGCCATCCTATCAAATTGTTGGTGAGGCGAATAATGGAGAAGAACTTATTCGGTACATTGTGACCGAAAAACCGGATATTGCCCTTGTCGATATTGAATTGCCTTTAATAAATGGTATGGATGCAATAAAGTCTTGTAAAAAATTGCTACCTAATTTGCAAATTATATTTATCACTGGAAATGATGAGTATGCCTTAGAAGCCTTTGGTGTAAATGCTGTAGATTACATTATTAAGCCTATAGAGTTCGACCGCTTTAAACATGCGCTACAAAGAGCTTCCCATATGGTAATAAAGGAAGAAGAATTAGTAGAAGATCCTTCTAGTAAAAAACAGGAAAATAAATTGGTTTTAAAATATTATAACAATATTACTGTGATTCCAACGAATGATATATATTATATTGAGAAGCAAGAGCGAAAAACATTTATTCATACAAGTAACAAAGTTTATCAATCATCTTTATCCTTGGAAGAATTATTAGAGAAATTACCGGATAATTTTGTCCAATCCCACCGATCAAACATTGTGAATGTTAGTCAGATCGAATATATTGAATCACATGGTCAAACCTACTTTGCTAAATTCTCCGGGTACAAAGAACCAGCTAGGATATCCAAGCTTCAATTAAAATCAATCCAACATATAATAGCCAGACAGTAGAAATAGCGAAATTTGCTATTTCTTTTTTTTCTTAAAATTTTATAATTTTGTCTAATTGTTTCATTATATTGTCTAAAAGGATTTAAAGAGAGTGTAAACATTTAGTTAGGATACATGAACTCACTTGGACATATTTGTAATTGAGAAATATACTTGACGAAAGTAGGTATTTAGTATGGTTTCAATTAGAAAGAGGAGGATTTTCATGTCATTTAGTAATGAATCCGAAATGTATGGTATACATCATAGCTTTCAACCTATCTGGAATATTGCTAAATCAACTATATATGGATATGAGAGTTTTACTAGGAATAATCCGGGATTAAATGGAGAAAAAGTATATAGTATAGTGCGTGAACATAATCATTTATACCAACATGATATTTATTCAATTGAGAAGGCGATAGAAGCTTTTCCTTTTTTAAAATCGCACTTCTTGTTTACTAGTATCTTTCCATCTACTTTGTTTCATGAAACCTTTCCAAGATTTCTTAATGAGTTAATTAAGAAGTTCCCAGAACTAATCGGTCGATTAGTTCTTCAATTAGATGAAACAAATGAGGGAGAGCATAGACGAGACCTATCAGATATAAAGAATACAATTAATACACTACAAGAGCTTGGTATATTTGTTGCGATTACGAACGTTGGAAAAGGGATTAATTCGCTAAAAAAGATGACTGAAATCAAGCCTTCTATTGTGAAGTTAAGCAGTTATTTATCTTTAAATTTAAATACGTCAGAGCAAAAGCAAAAGGTCGTTTCTCTCCTTGTTGACTACTGTACGGAAGAGGGAATTGTACTCATAATGGAGGGAATAAAATCTTCAATAGATTTATCTTATTTAAAGAAATTAAAAGTAACTCTTGGACAAGGAGATCTCTTGGGGAGGCCTTCTTGGTCTCTTTCATAATAATTACAAATGGTAGGGGATGAATAATGAGAACATACAAACATTGGACAACAAGTGAAGACTTTAAATTACTAAAGTTAAGAAAAAGTGGCAAGAGATTCAAGGAGATAGCTGATATTTTAGATAGAACGGCCATTAGTGTTGAAAAAAGATATAGAAAAATTAAGTATGAGAAAATATATGCATAACCGTAGGAAAGAAAGTTGTTATCGATGTGTTTTTGTAGAGGGAGATAAAGAAAAGTTAGTTCAAAAAATAGAAGCAGCTCGTCAGAACTTATTTTATACAGCCCAGGCTTTTGGATTTTTGGATGAAAAGACAATTATGAAAAGTCATGAGTTAGACCAATTAATCGTAGTCTATCAAAAATGTACCTGTTTAAAAGTTAGCTGAATGGATGTTGTGAAGGCTTTCTTTTTTAATTATGCGAAGAAAACTCTAGTGGATGTGGAAGAAGTTGAAATTATTCCAAACCTTTATTCATAAAAGTGATTACTTAAATTCAAAAATTAAAGTATTAATAACATATAGATATTTGTTCTTCTTGATCTTTGCGGTTTTTATTTGGATAGATTTTCATGTGTATACTGGCAGAAGTTTAGTCGGACTTTATAGTATCATTATGGTTTTTTCAGGACTTGTTTTTAAACCAGTTTGGCAAGGTATTCTTCAGAGTATATTAGTTACTATTATTAGGTATGTTGTAGCACCAGATGGATTCCCTTCAGAGGTTGAAGTTATTTTCTTTCAATGGATCAGTTATTTTGCCATTTGGTATGCGATATCAGCATTGGTACGAAACAGTATTGAACAAAAAGAAAATCTCGTTAGGATGACAACAGCTCTGGCAAATAGTATAGATAAAAGAGATAAGTATACCGCCTTTCACTCCTCAAATGTTGCTAGATATGCTGAATTAATTGCTAAGGAAATGGGGTTTGATCAGAAGTTTTGTAGTGAGATAAAACTCGCTGCCCAGCTACATGATCTTGGAAAAATAGGTATTCCTGAGAGTATATTAAATAAATCAGGTAGATTAACTCAGGAAGAATATGAAATTATAAAAACCCATCCAATGATAGGATATGATATTGTCAAGCACATAAAAACATTTAGTAACAATGGAATTTTAGATGCAATTTTATATCATCATGAAAGAGAAGATGGAAGCGGTTATCCTTCGGGCCTTGAGGGGCAGAAAATCCCGATTAAAGCAAAAATTATTGCTGTTGCAGATTCCTTCGATGCGATGACCTCTAATCGAAGATATAGGGAAAACAATAGCTTCTCATTTGCAGTCAAGGAAATTTTAAGATGTAGAGGAACACATTATGATCCGGCTGTGGTAGATAGCTTTATACAGGTTATTGATCGTAAGGGGACGGATATCTTAAATGTGAAGGTTATTAGTGACCAAGGTTAAAGTTGAAATCATGAGACTAATTAAAGAGGACATGCCTTATATAGAGCATGTCCTTTTAACATTTCTGCAATACTTCGTGTGTAAGGGTGGGGACGAGGGACCTGACCCCGTGTCCCTTTTATTTCGCGTTTAAAGGTTGGGACGAGGGACCTGTCCCCATGTCCCTCGTGTGTAAAGATGGGACGACCGTGTGTATCTTAATTAACCCCTACACGATCCCAAGCTGACTTTACAGCGTTATAAGCACTACTTCCACTACCATATAAATCAGCAGCAGATTGTAATAAGGCAGCACGTGCGTAACTGAAGTTGCTAGTTGGTGTGAGGTAAACAGTTAGTGCACGATAGTAGATTTTTTCTGCTTGTGTTTTGCCAATGCTACTGATTGTATAATAAGCAGCTTTATTTGGAATTCCACTATTCGTATGAACTCCACCGTTGTCAGATGTGGTGTTCACATATTGATTCATGTGCTCAGGCTGGCCGAATTGAGCTGGGTTTGAGAGACTTCGCAGAGCATCACCAGGTTGTCCTGGTGTATAAACATCTTCTCCCATTAAATAATCCTGTGGATCTAGGAAATAGCCGAAAACATCTGAGAATGATTCGTTTAGTGCTCCTGATTGGTTGCGGTATTCAAGAGATGCTGATCGATCTGTCACAGCATGCGTGAGTTCATGTGCAACAACATCGAGTGCACCTGATAATGGAGCGAAAACACTACCGTCGCCATCTCCGTACACCATTTGTGAACCATTCCAAAAGGCGTTGTTATAGTTACTGCCATAATGAACAGTTGAACGAATGGTAGCACCTTTATTGTCAAAGCTATTTCTGCCGTGTGTGTTTAAGAAGTAATCATATACCTTTCCTGCATAAAAGTGAGCATCAACATCAGCTCGTTGCGTAGAGCTTGTCCAAGCATTATTGCTATCAACAGAACGTGCGCCAGGATATGTTGAACGATTTTGTGCTGTGAATGTTTCAATCACACCATTCATCGGCTTGGTTACATCATATAAATAATACGTGCCACCTGAGGAATAGGTGTTGAGTGTTTTAGAATCGCCTAGTACTCCATATCCCGTTCCAGTTGTAGCGGCATCGTTAACAGCGTTGTAAGCATCAACAACTGAGCCGTCTTTGGCATTAACAAAGATTTGCCAATTTGCTCCGTATGGCTCTATAAATTGAAGTTGAATTTTATAGGTTAATGTGTAGGTGCCCCCGTGATGATAAATCACTAAATCCTTCTTAACTTGAGTATTCTCTAAGCTAGAAAGCTCGTCTTGATGTTCTTGTCCAATATTCGTTTCTTTTTCTGTTAAGTTAATTTTCTTCCAAGCTAGATCTACAGCTTTTTCGGGTGTAATAGAAGCCTTTGTTTGTGCTTTTGCTAGCTTATCAGCAGCATCAGAATATAGTTGTCCAGCTGTAGCGATGACTTCATCGTTTTCGTTCGTATGAACAACAAAGACAGCTCCGTCAATTGGCACACCATGAATGGTTTGGGCAAACTTGTAGTGAGTCATGCCAAGCTCGTCCGTCTCTTTTTCTAGTAATGTTAGTTCTTTATGAGAATCAATTTTAAATAACTCTTTGTTTGCTTTTAAAAATTCCTTCACATCTTTGTCATTTTTCATTTTATCTTTTGAGAGTTTTCCAGAGAGGAATAATGGAGCATCCTTGTCCTTTTCGATCAGCTTTTGCTCTAAATTCATTTGTTCCATGAGCTTTTCAGATGAAGTTTGGGCAAATGATGTGGATGCGGGTAAGATGGTGCTGAATGCTAATGAGGTACCAAGAACAATAGTAGCTAGTTTTTTTGACATCTTTTCTATCCCCTTTACAAAAATATTACGATTAGCGAATGCTTCATCGTTTTTTTAGTTTAGAAGGTTAGAAGCATCTGGTCAAAGTGGTGTAGAACGAATAACAAACCTTACAGAAGGCAAGGTGTTTTCAAAAAGCCATTGTCCTTGTTATTTTAAAATATTTTATAATTATACGAATATTCTCTTTTATGATAAATATGGAAGAGAGTAACATAGATGTATAGTTCACTTTCATGGTATGTTCTTTTTAGTAGATTATGATTAAGATACTGAGCAGGGGGCGTGGAGTATGTATGAAACTGTTGATATTGGTCGTGTCATTAAGGACTTAAGAAAATCGCTGAATTTAAGTCAACAGCAGTTAGCTGAGGGAATTTGTACTCAAGCTCAAATTAGTAAGATTGAAAATTCAAATGAAATCCCATCTTCCCTTATTTTATATAAAATATCACGTAAGCTTGGAGTCGATATGAATTATTTTTTTGAAATAGCAGAAACACCACGACTGGACTATGTAAGGGATGTGTATCAAATGATCAGATATTACATCCGTGAACGTGATTATCAGTCTGTTTATCATATTGTTCAAAAAGAAAAAGGAAACGCTTTGTTTCAAACCATTGAGCATCAACAGTTTTTTACTTGGCATGAAGGAATTTGTCAACATTACCTGTTTAAAGATCTTCAGAGTGGAATAGATAAGCTGAAGCTGGCCCTTTCTATGACTTATAAAGATGGAAATACACTAATGAAGGAAAGAGAAATCGAAATAGCCAACAGCCTTGCGATTTTCTATAAAGAGAAAGGGAAATATGAACAATCACTAGAGCTATATACAAAGCTGCTTCAAAGTATGAAGTTTTTAGAAGAGATAAAGGATGAAACAATCTATTTGAGAATCTACTATGGTATCGGAAAAGCATATACTGATTTGGGGGATTATCAAAAGTCTCTTGTATTTTGTCAAAAGGGAATAAAAAAAGCATTAAGAATGGAAACCTTGTATTTGTTAGGAGAGCTTTATTTCCAATGTGGCTCGAATTATTATCGTATGGGTGACGTTGATCACGGTTCTAGCTATATCAAAAAGTCCATCACGATCTTCAGGTTGCAAGGAAAAGAAGAAATGATTCATGCAGCTCAAAGGATTGAAGCTAGCTTCTTGGAAAAAGGTGCCTCTTAATCTAATAAAAATATTCCTATTATTATAATTTCGGATGTTTATGGTTCTAAAACAGAGTACAACATGGTGAAATAAAAGCTAGATGCCCATCATGCCCAAATCATGAAAGGTAAATTCCTATTATAATAGAAGAAACTAGTTAGGAGGTCATGTTTATGAAACGGTACTTTTTACATGTAGTTGTTGCAGTAGCACTTACGATTTCTAGTATTTCTTTATTTTCTGAGCCTCAGCAAGTATCAGCAGCTAAAATCGATACTTCAGCTTCGGTGAGTGGACCGAGTTACGCTGATTTACCTGACCAGCATTAAAGAGAATGAATAGTGAAATTGAGACTCCCGAACTTGAAGGCGGGAGTTTTTTGCTCTTAAATGTAAAGGTAACTACTAAGAGGGTGTAAATATCAATGAGTAGAAATGCATATTGATTACTCTATCTTTCAACAATAATTTACCGAAAAATACCATTATCAACAACATATCTCCTAAATTTACAAAAAATTTATTTTCAAAACCCTTACAAATTTAGTAAAATAGAAGTGTTGAAGGAGGGTATGATGATTCGATCAAACTATGAACTATCCGATATAGTAGCATACCTAATTGATCCTAAGAACAAAGAGGAACTACAACAAATACTTTTAAATCGCTCATGCCTACTTTATGTAGATGAGATAGAACAAAAAGCAATAAAAGATGTACTTTTAGAAACCATATAAAAAGGAGAGATTTTGAATGAATCCAACAGTTGAGCAAACAGTTAATTACCTAAGAAACAATGAGGTAGAAAAGCAAGCGGTTTTAGCAGGTACAGCTTCTTTAGTAAAAGTAACGAAGGAAGAGACTCTTCAGGTTATTAAAATGATTAAAGATCATAGTAAAGTATCGCTATCAAAATTCTGGTATTAATAATATGCTGTAAAAGGCTTACTATAAAGGAGTTTTAGTGAGCAAGTGAACATAAAACAATCAAGAGTGTTCTTCACCATTGCTGTAACAGTCTTCTTATTTATTATTGCATATAATACGGTCTTTATTACGTTGAACCCATACATTGGAGCAAGGGTAACTAATGATCCAAATGAACCTGTTAAAGTGATTGAAATCGAGCCAGGGTCAATTGCAGATTCAGCTGGTATAGATCCGGGAGACATTATACTTACAGTGGATGGTGAAGATCCACATAATTATGATTTAGTAAATAGATATGAAAGAATTGAGCAAGTTCAGAGTATAACTGTACAAAAGTCCAATGGTAAAATAGAAGAATTCAATTTTGAGTTTACCTTTGATCTGCAAACTGTTTTTGAGATTATTGTACCTTCTATTGTAGCCACCTTAGTGCTTTATGCATGCTTCCACATTTATAAAACAAATGAAAAGGGATTAAAACGCCCTTCCATTTACCTAATTATTTTTCTATTAGATCTGTCCGTTGCTTATTTTAGTGGTGGAGGAGCTACAAGGGGAAATTTGTTTCTTAGGTATTTTAATATTGTTACCTTTTTATCGGTCCCAATATTGTTTTTACAATTTATCTACCACTATTTTTTAGATATAGGAAAAGTATGGTTTAGCAAATGGTTCTATAAATTAGTTTATCTAATTGTGATACTAAACGTGTTTATGGAGCAAATACAATTTATTAATATTACTGTTTTAAAATCTATTAATTTATTTTCGTTCCTTGTTCTATATCTTTATGTCATATTTTTAATGATCTTAGGATTAAAAAGAATACAATATAGAGCTCAAAAGTATTTGATAAAAGTATTATTACTTTCAAATGGCATTGCTATTACACCATTTATTATTCTCTATGTCATTCCTTATGCCTTGTTTCAAGTTCATATTTTTCCTCCAATTATTTTAGCTGGATTTTTAATTATTATCCCAACAACACTCGTATATCAATTTTTAGCAGACAAAATTCATGATATTGATTTTGTTATTGGTAGACTGCGGTATTATTTCCTGATAGGTTTAATTCCTGCATTAATAAGTATTTCTATTGTGGCTTTAACAAAAGGTGAAAATCCTAGCTTGTATTCTATTAGATTGTTTGTTTTTTTATTAATTATTTATATTATTACGTTTTATTATAAAGAAATACTAGACTCAAGATTAAATCGTTTTTCCGAAAAGAAAAACTACCAGCAAAGTATTTTTCTTTATACAGAAAACCTAAGAAAAGCTAACAATATTGGTCAGGTTATGGATGAGCTTAAGAAGACAATAATAGATATAACACTGGTTAGTGATATTTACCATGTTGAAATTGGTAAGGATTCAGATATACTTAGTGAGCTTGATCTAGATATAGTAGAATACGAAGAAGAAATTAAAAAATGTAATAAAGCTATAGGGCAGATTATAGAAGTGGGTAGTGTCAAAAGATTT
>NZ_NUMC01000200.1:0-2004 GCF_002577655.1 Bacillus sp. AFS040349
CAGATTTTCAGTGGCCTCCTAATAAAGTAGGTAGTTTTTTCTCATTTGAAACGATTATCAAACAATAACATTAAGATTTAATATGAAATATCTATTTCAGAAATATTACTTTCATCTAATCGAATAAATTGAATTTCAAGGTAATCATCTAAAAATCGTGCTCGAGTTCCCTTTCTCTTAACAGGGCTTGGCAACATGTATTTAGATTGTTCATTTTCTTTAGGGTAGTTTATAAGAATAAGCTGATGATTTGTGTGTTGTAATTTTAAATTCTTGTTATCTTTGCTTGACAAGGGAAGCTTTACATAAACAAAATCATTTGTTTCAAAGATTTCCGGCTGGGGCTTCACTTGCGTCTCACTTTTTGAGAAATCTCCTTGAAAAGGAAATCCTGAAGGATCGTTACCTGTCATATTACCTTGAAAAGGAAATCCCTGTGTAAAATCTCCACTAAAAACATTTTTCATAACGTTTTGAATATAGGATTCGACGTCTTTTGGATTCATCTTGTTTAAATGCTTCATAAAACCGGATTGATCAAATGGAAATTGTTTATTATTCCAAGGAAACATATCTTCACTTCCTTTATACCTGATTTGATAATATAGAGTATGCATGGGAAGGGAAATGGGTTAGAAAGCTAATATGTTGTGGGACAGCTTCTAACAAGTTTATAATGAGTTTTAGGTGGAGGAAGAATAGTGTACTTTGAAAGTCGAGATTGATTGAGAAAGGCATAAGAATCGAGGTAAACAAGATGAATACAACAGAAGAAAATACATACAAGAAAGGGCTCTTTTACACGGCTTTTTCTTATATCCTTTGGGGGATATTACCTCTATATTGGAAAATGATTAACAATGTTTCACCTGAAGAAATTTTAGCACACAGAATCTTCTGGTCCTTCATTTTTATGATTGCTTTGCTCACTTTTACGAAAGAATGGAAAAATGTAAAAGATGTGAGTAAAAGAATGATTAATAATCCAGGATTGATTTTTTTACTAGTTGTTTCATCATTGTTAATTAGTATCAACTGGTTTGTGTATATTTGGTCAGTAAATAATGATCATTTGATTGAGGCAAGCTTAGGTTATTATATAAACCCGTTAATTAGTGTTTTGCTAGGAATGCTCTTTTTTAAAGAAAAGTTAAATTTATGGCAAAAACTTTCTTTCTTAATTGCGGCAGTTGGTGTTTTCATTATGACCTATCATTATGGGCAAATTCCATTTGTTGCGGTTACATTGGCATTAAGTTTTGGTTTATACGGTTTAACTAAAAAAATAACAAAACTAAGCTCGGGGATCGGCCTTACTTTTGAAACAATGGCTGTCACACCAATCGCGATAATTTATTTAATAATGCTTGCTACTCAAGGGGAACTTGAATTTCTATCTTTTCATGTACCAACAAATTTACTTTTAATTGGAGCTGGAATTGCAACAGCTGTTCCTTTGCTACTTTTTGCAAGTGGAGCACAGAGAATTCCGCTGTTTATGGTTGGTGTTCTACAATACATAGCTCCTACAATTACTTTAATAATAGGAATTGTACTGTATAAAGAACCCTTTACAAAAATTGAAGTGATGACATTCTCATGTATATGGACATCACTACTGTTATTTACGTTATCAAATTCCAGATCCTTCAAAAAAGCAGAATTCAAGCTTAAAAATCGGAATTCACTGGAGATGTAAACTTTGAGTGGAGGTTTATTTTGGAAATGAATGGTTTATTGCATGCATACAGACAGTTATGGACAAATCGTGAATTACCTGTTGAAAATAACGAAAATGAGACGCTGATGAATGCCATCACAAAAGAATTGTTAGATGAAATGACTCATCCGCGTCTTCGTAAGAATATCCATTTTAAATTTCATTTGTCGGTTAAGCGAATACTCTCTTCTTCACTTAATCAAGACCAAAAACTCGGTTTAATTGAAATTCATCTTAAAGTGATGGAAAACTTAACAAAAAATCCTAGGTAGTGTCAAAAGATT
>NZ_NUMC01000201.1:0-738 GCF_002577655.1 Bacillus sp. AFS040349
ACTACAGAAACGACTTTATTGTTATTTATTTTGAGATAAATGGGTACAGGATGAAGAAAGTTAAACAACTATTTTTTAACACCGTTCTACATTTTAGAACGGTGTTATCTGTGTTTAAAGTATTAAGATTCAACAACTTGATTGTAAGTGAACAGATGTGCAAAATAGCACTTAAAATAAGCGCAAATTACCTCCTAAAGTGACACTAAACAGAAGGAACAATTGGATGAACTTCTTTCCAAGATAGCTTCCGATGATACCTTAGTTGTGACTAGAATGGATCGTCTTGGTCGAAATACTGTACAGTTGTTGCAGCTGGTTGAACAACTCCGTGAAAGAAACATACATTTTGTTATCCTAAACTTAGGAATTGATACAAGAACACCTACTGGTAAATTCTTTTTAACTGTTATGGCAGCATTTAGTGAGCTAGATCGAGAAATGATTAAAGAAAAGCAACGTTCGGGAATTAAATTGGCTAAGCAAAAGGGCAAATATCGAGGAAGGGTAAAAAAATATACAGATAAGCATCCAGGAATGAACCATGCCATTGAATTACGAAAGACAACAAATAAAACTGTAAAGGAAATTTGTGCTATTACCGGGGTTAGTCAGGCAGCTTTTTATCGCAAGCTAAAGGAAATAGAGGAAAAAGGGGTATAATAATTGGAAATTATTTCATATGTGGCCCCTCAATCCCCGAATCGTTTCCGTACCCCTATTGGAATTGTGAAGTGA
>NZ_NUMC01000202.1:0-201 GCF_002577655.1 Bacillus sp. AFS040349
TCTCCCAGCTGAGCTAAGGCCCCATTTTTTATTATGTTTTTTGAGATGGTGGGCCTAAATGGACTCGAACCATCGACCTCACGCTTATCAGGCGTGCACTCTAACCAGCTGAGCTATAGGCCCATCTCCATATAGAAAGAAAACAAAGTTCTCTCAAAACTAAACAAAATACCAAGCGTGTCTCATTTTCCTTAGAAAGGA
>NZ_NUMC01000203.1:0-15671 GCF_002577655.1 Bacillus sp. AFS040349
TTGAGTCACCCTCTTTTTTAACTGGTTTCATATTAAGTACCTACCTCACAGCCACAATCGACTTCCGTTTATACAATAATGACCCAATCACAAACGTAACAACTCCCCAAAGAACCATAATAGCTATTCCTGCCCAAATAGAAGCAGTAAAGAGACTGGTTTCATAAACCATACTCTCTCTTAAGCCTTCAACAAAGTAGGTGAGAGGCAGAACATTTGAGATTGGGCGGATCCACTCCGGCATCGTTTCGATTGGGAAAAAAACGCCACTTAAAAACATCATGAGAAAGTTTGCAATATTGGCTACACCCATATAAGCTTCTGTAGTTTTGCTGAAGGAAGAGATAAAATAACCAACAGCTGTAAACGATAGGGTACCGAGTAAAAAGACAATTAACAGAGTTGGAAAATTGATAAACAAGTTTGCACCAAAAATATATACTCCAATGAGCGATAAGAGAATAATCTGAACAACACTGAATAATACCCTCATGACCATATCGCTTAAACCAAAAAGGTTCATATTAGCCGGAGTCATTTGTAGTCGTTTGATTAAGCCTTTGCTACGCATCTCCACTAATCCAACCATCCCAAACATTCCACCTTGTGCAATTGCCAATGCAATCATTCCAGTAAGTAGAAAATCTGTGTAACTTAATTCAGCATTACCTGATGAAATGGCTTCTGTTTGTAATTCAAAAGAAGGTGTTACACCTGAAGCTACTAGGTTTGTTTGTTGAACAAATTGATTTAGCATACCTGTAAGTGCTTGTGCTGTTGCTCCTTGTTCATCTTCTTTGTTAACAACAAGTCGTAGGGAAGAGGCATCAATTGATTCTGGTAGGACAATCGCTGCATCCACTTCTTGATTTTTTACCAATTTGTCAGCTTCTTCTCGTGTTACAGGGTCTTCTGTTTCAAGCTCAAGTACATCTAGCTTAAGTATTTGCTCAAGCATCATGTTTGACGTGGGATTAGGATTTTCATTCACAATTGCAACATTTGCTGAAAATTCGTTATCAGAGCTACCACTGAAAATAGACATAAAGATAACCATTAAAATAACAGGAAAAAAGATGCCCCAAAACCATGATTGTTTTTCTCGAAATGTTAATTTTAATTGTGCAATAAACATTTGTTTGAATTGATTCATCCTAATCCCTCCATTCCTTGCCAGTGAATTCAATAAATACATCTTCTAAACTCATTTCACGAATGGAGACCTGTTCAACTCGATAATTCTTTTCTTTTGTAAATGCGAATAAGTCATAAAGTGTATCTTCTGGATTTGCTGTCCATATCCTTAATGATGAATCTTCACGTTCAGTACGAGAAACTGACTGAAGATTTTGTGAAAATGTATTTGCTTCTATAGCAGCTTCTTCACCGTCAACAAACGATAATCTTACTTCTCTTTCTTTTGTTAACTTTTCGATAAGGGCAGATGGTGTGTCTAATGTAATAACTCGTCCTTGATCAACAATGCAAACTCTGTCACTTAATTTTTCAGCTTCTTCCATATAATGAGTTGTTAAAATGGTTGTTTTACCAAGTTGTTTAAGCTGTAAAATAATATCCCAAATATTTCTCCTTGCTTGTGGATCTAGGCCTGTTGTTGGTTCATCCAGAAAGATGATGTCAGGATCACTTATCATCGCAAGGCCAATCGCTAGACGTTGACGCTGTCCACCAGAAAGCTTTTTTACATGATTTTTGCGGTGCTCAGTAAGATTAACAAGATCTAAAATTTCTTTTGTAGGGCGGGCCTTGTCATAAAAAGTAGCAAAAAGACTAAGATTTTCCTCAGGTGTTAACAAATCAAACATTGCACTTGACTGCGGCTGTACACCAATTTTCTTTTTAATCTCTGTTCCGTTCTTTTCCCAGTTTAGTTCCCCATACATAATTTCACCTGAATCAGGAATTACCAAGCCTTCAATCATTTCTAATGTTGTTGTTTTGCCCGCACCGTTTGGACCAATAATGGTGAATACTTCACCAGCTTGAACCGAAAAGCTAATGTCTTGAACGGCATGAACAGAACCAAATGATTTTTTCAACTGCTTTACCTCTAACACCGTCATTTTTTCTCCTCACTTCCTTGGAAACTATACCCATTTACTAGTACGCGATTCTCTTTAAATAGTTTCATCTTTTTTTATATTTATTGATTACTGTTTTTTCTATAACAACTCAAAAACTCTTAGTTTATAATAATTTTAAGAAGAAATATAATGGACGACATAATGGAGGAGCAGAGGATGGAAAAGGTAAAATCAGTGATATTGGACGGAGAGGAAATCCGCGTTTTTAATAGTGCCATTTATCTTTTTGAAACTAATACAACGGTTACACTTGAAGTAAACATCATTGTTAGTGAAATAGTCGCCAGTAAATATAAACATGTTGACAATCTTATTGTTGAAATAGAATTAGAAGATGGAAGAATGATAAATTCGATTATGAGTGTGACCGTTATGCAAGGGAGGTTACCACAATTACATATTTTTTGTGACATCGATGATTTTGATGAATATAAAGGTCTTTCAATTTTGAACGAAAGCAATTCCTCGTTTCCGGATATTGAAGAGGGAATCACGTTAGAAGAGATAAGAAAAGTGGAAATGCCTCTTGAAGATATCACTTTAAAATTGAAGCTTCCAATTGATAAAGTTGAATGGTTAAGGAAACTAAAGAAGAAGGAAGTAACTGATATGATGGAAGAGTTTTTAATCTATTATAGAAAAAAAGGGTAGAAGAGAGGTCCTAGAAATAAGTTATGTGAGTAGTAAAAACAAGAAAAAATTTTAAAATCATGATAAATATATGACACATTTTCTAACCTCCGTCATATATTAACTTCTGTGTGAGAAATTTAACATAGGAAGGAAAGTTTAACATGAACAATCAACAAACAACTATTTCTATTAAGAATGACTACAAAGACGGAGGAAATGGATACAAAGTTATTGAAGTAAATATTTCCAATACATCAGATAACTTATATGCTGTTGTAACACCTGTTAACAAAATGTAAAAAAATAGATAAGCAGTCTTTTTTGAAAGTATAGAGTATACATAGAAAAGACTGTTTTTGTTGTGCGTGAATGCTGTAAAATCGTTGTAATTGCATAAATAGAATAAATCTATTATTAGCGAAACATGATTTTAATCACAAACCTATAGATATAGAAAAGGATGGGAAAAGAGAACATGATGTTCTCATTTTTCCCATCCTTTTTTATTGAACGGATTTAGAAATTTCTACTTTCTTCAGCAGCCATTGCTTCGGCTTTCGTTCTATGCACTGTTCCAAACGGATGCTCTGGTGGTGCGTAAATCGAGTAAAGCTTAAGAGGTTTATTTCCCGTATTTGTGAGATTATGCCATTTTCCGGCTGGTACCATTATCGCAAAATCATCAGATACTTTTCTTACATAATCCAATCGATCTTTTCTGTCACCCATTTGGACAAGTCCTTGACCTTCTTCAATTCTCAAGAATTGATCTGTATTCGGATGATTTTCTAATCCAATGCTATCTCCAACATCAATACTCATTAATGTGACTTGAAGTTTGTTACCTGTCCATATTGACGTACGAAATGTTTTGTTTTGTTTTGTGACCTTCTCAATATCAACAACATAGGGGTTTCTGCCATAATCTTTTCTCTGATTCGCACGGTCTTCAAGTAAATTCCGGAATATTTGTGCATTTACTTGCTGAGCATTTGTCTTCAACCATAAGATATTCTGCATAATAGGATCTTGATTAAGTAAAGAATGATTTCGATCTTCGAAATAACCTTCAGCTTCAAAAGCCTTTTCCAATCCTTCTTCGTAACTTAGAAAAGGAATTTCAACAATTTGATAAAGAGGCTTTGTTCCAGTAAGGTTTATATACAAATTGGTGAGTTGATTGGTGGATGCTTTTTTTCCTTCTAACGCATAAAGAATGTCATTTCTGTGGTTTTCATCTGTAGCTGATTTTGCCAACCTCATATAAAGGTCAATTGTTGAAGCACCTTTTTTAATTTCATCTAGGAGAATCGACATTACCTGATAATTGTATTCTTGAACATTTCTTGTTAAAAATCCAGAGTGGTAATAAGGATAAGGTTCATACATTTTTCTCAACCCTTTCAATAAATTCACATCATTATCATATGCCTATGTGTAAAGAGTGTACTTCTTTTTATTGTCCTAATTGATTTGTCTGGATGGATATTTTTAGTTCGTTACATACTAAAAATAAAAAGAAAGGAGAATTATTATGAAAGAAACAAAACATACAAAAGAAGAGTATAGACCAACTAATGAACACGAATTTTCAGAAGAGCTTTCCGATGGAGGAGAGCGAAACGAAATCATCACAATACAACAAAATAATAAACCTTTAAAGGAGTCAAAATAGATGGATGAGTTAAAGCACTATGTTCAAATTATTAAACAAAATCTTGAAACATTGAGTGCTCCAGATTATGAAGGAAAAGATGAGGAATTGTTGAGACAGCAAGAGGAATTAGAAAAAGTTGAACGGCATTTTTTATTAGAAATCAATTCATCTGAAAGCTTTGATCAAATTGTAAACGCTGCAGTTAAGTGTGCTTCAAATGAAATATCGTTAGATGAGTTAGAAGATGAATACAATCTATTAACAAAATAACATCCTGCGGGGTGTTTTTTTAATTTTTACTCAACTGAGTCTTGTAAATTTATTTGCAATAGGTCTTTTCTTTACTTTCTTCCATATTTATTACTGAGCAATATTACAAGCTGATATTCCAATGGGAGGAATACATTATGAAAGCAATTGTTCAGTACAAATACGGTTTACCAGAGGTTTTAAACCTAGAAGAAGTTGATAACCCCATCCCTAATGACCATCAAGTTCTGGTGAAAATACATGCAGCTTCGGTTAATTTTGGGAATCTTGTCCTTTTAAAAGGAAAACCGTACATCACTCGATTGTTTTATGGAGTATTAAAGCCCAAACATCCAATTCCAGGTGGTGACATCGCAGGTTGTGTTGAAGCTGTGGGTTCAAAAGTAGCTCAGTTTAAACCAGGAGATGAGGTATTTAGGGATTATTATAAAAATGAAGGTATTGATAAATACAGGGAGTATTTTGATCTGATCATCGGGGTAAACGGTCATCAACCTGTTTATAAGCGAGCATTAAAACATCATGGAATCTTTGTTCACATTGGTGGGGCTGAATCTCAAATGTATCAAACAGCTTTACAGGGAGGCTGGATATCTTTTACAGAAAAAAAGAAAATGAATGTCTTTTTGCAAAGAGCTAATCGAAAAGATCTGATATTTATAAAAGATTTAATAGAATCTGGTAAGGTAAAAGCAGTGATTGATAAACAATTTGAATTAAGTGAAATACGACAGGCTTTAACCTATTTTGCTGAAGGACACGCGCAGGGAAAAGTTGTTATAACCATGTAAGGTAGTACTATTTATTTTTAAAATATAAAAATAATATTTAATGAAAAGTAAGAGGTTAATTTACTACAAACTTCCATTCTTTATCTCTTTTTAAAATAAATTAGTATAATAATTATTCAAATAAGAAGAAATATATTGATTATTTAGTCAATTAGAAGTAACCTATTACTATCATTCTTTAATTACGTCAAGAGAAGGGAGATTGGAATGATGGATTTACGTAGTAATATGATTAAAAAAGGATTTGATCGTGCACCGCATCGTAGCTTACTTCGTGCGGCAGGTGTAAAAGAAGAGGATTTTGATAAACCGTTTATTGCGGTTTGTAATTCATATATTGATATTGTACCTGGACACGTACATTTACAAGAATTCGGTAAAATTGTAAAAGAAGCTATTCGAGAAGCGGGTGGAGTACCATTTGAATTTAATACAATCGGTGTAGATGATGGAATTGCGATGGGACATATTGGGATGCGCTATTCCTTACCAAGCCGTGAAATTATTGCAGATTCTATTGAAACTGTTGTTTCAGCACATTGGTTCGATGGAATGGTTTGTATTCCAAACTGTGACAAAATCACACCAGGGATGATGATGGCAGCATTACGTCTTAATATCCCTACAGTATTTGTAAGTGGTGGCCCGATGAAGGCTGGTGTTACAAGTGATGGTAAAAAAATCTCACTTTCATCAGTATTTGAAGGAGTAGGTGCCTACCAATCTGGTAAACTAGATGAAAAAGGTTTAACAGAGCTTGAGCAATTTGGCTGCCCAACATGCGGTTCTTGTTCAGGTATGTTTACAGCGAACTCTATGAACTGTTTAGCTGAAGCACTTGGATTAGCTCTTCCTGGTAACGGAACGATTTTAGCCGTGGCGCCCGAGCGTAGAGAGTTTGTAAAACGTTCTGCAAAACAATTAATGAATCTTATTAAAGACGATATTAAGCCTAGAGATATCGTAACAGAAAAAGCAATTGATAATGCTTTTGCACTTGATATGGCATTAGGTGGATCAACAAACACGGTTCTTCACACGTTAGCTTTAGCACATGAAGCGGAAATTGAATACCCAATTCAACGTATTAATGAAGTGGCAGCCCGTGTTCCGCATTTATCTAAGCTTGCCCCTGCATCAGATCATCATATTGAGGATTTACATGAAGCTGGTGGTGTATCTGCTGCATTGTATGAGCTTTCTAAGAAAGAAGGAGCTCTTCATCTTGATACTTTAACTGTTACGGGCAAAACCCTTGGGGAGAACATCGCTGGCTGTGAAATAAAAGACCATGAGGTGATCCGTCCTATTGACAATCCGCATACTGAAAAAGGTGGACTTGCTGTTTTATTCGGAAACCTTGCTCCAGACGGTGCCATCATTAAAACAGGTGGTGTACAAAATGGAATTACTAGCCATGAAGGACCTGCAATTGTGTTTGAATCACAAGAAGAGGCAATCAATGGAATTGTAAATGGTAAAGTAAAAGAAGGACATGTTGTAATCATTCGTTACGAGGGACCAAAAGGTGGACCTGGTATGCCGGAAATGCTTTCTCCAACTTCAATGATTGTTGGTATGGGACTTGGACCAAAAGTTGCACTTGTAACAGATGGTCGTTTCTCAGGAGCTTCTCGTGGATTGTCGATCGGACATGCTTCACCTGAAGCGGCAGAAGGCGGTCCACTAGCATTCGTTGAAAATGGTGACCACATCGTAATTGATATTGAAAACCGTACAATGGATGTTCAAGTAGATGATGAAGAGTGGGAAAAACGTAAAGGTAACTGGAAAGGCTTTGAACCAAAAGTGAAAAAAGGCTATCTAGCTCGTTATTCCAAACTTGTCACATCTGCTAGTACCGGCGGTATTATGAAAATCTAATATGCATTAAAAAGGGGTCCAGAATGATTTCATTCTGAACCCCTTTTCATCTATGTAAATGTTAGTAATTACTAACAGTAAGATAATTGAATAATTAATATAAAATGAAGATTATTTTTTAAACACATGTTGTCCAATTTGTACTGTTGTTTCTCTTGAATCAAGCCATCTACTCTGGGCAATATCCGGATTATAAAAGAATAAGGCATCTTTTGCTATAGCTCTCATATCAGATAGGGCAGCAAAAACAGCTTTTCTAGACTCTTCATCTGCTGGTTTATTAATCTGTCCATTTGCAACTGGCTGAAATTGATTACGCTGATAGATCACTTCTCTAACTGTATCAGGGAATTTTGGGCTGTCAACTCGATTTAACACAACACTTGCAACTGCTACTTTACCTTCAAACGATTCTGTTTGAGCTTCAGCTCGTACAATTCTTGCTAATAAATCTATTTCAGCTTCTGAAAGGCTAATCTTTTTAGAGCGATCATTTTCTCTACTAACTTGAGTGGTATTATTTGTTTTATTTGATAGTGTCTTTACACTTGGCTTATCCGAAGTATGAATAGTTTTATTAATTGTTGTATTAATTTGTTGGCCAACATAAATTAAATCAATGTTTTTAACATGTGGGTTTGCTTTTGCTAGTTGATTTAATGATAGTCCATTCTTACGTGCGATTTCCGACATCGTGTCACCTTTTTCAACCGTATGTGCAAAGGTAGGTGCAGCTACAAACAGAGTGGTCAGGAATGCTAGTAAAAAAAGTAGTTTTTTCACAATTAGTCCTCCTAGTAAATATCATTTTTTGAACTCTTGTCTTACTCATACCTATGTCCAAAAAAAATTGAATAGTGTTACAATTTTATTACAGGAAGATTACAAGGAGCTGAAACACTGATATTTCATAGGTTATACAGTCTTAAAATAAATAAAAAAATAGAGGAAGAAATAAATGGAGAGAGAAAATCTAGAATTAGTTATAGAGTTACGTCATGAATTACATAAACATCCAGAGCTTTCCAACCATGAAGTATGGACAAAACAACATTTAATTTCGTTTCTAAAAAGTTATACAAACCTTGAAATCGTTGACAAAGGAAAGTGGTTTTACGCTATATACCGAGCAGGACAAGATCGAGAAAACATTGCATTTCGAGCAGACTTTGATGCACTTCCAATCGAAGAAACGATTGTAATTCCTCATGCCTCACAGACACCCGGTATATCTCACAAATGTGGTCATGACGGTCATTCAGCATCTTTAGCTGGATTAGCTCTTGAAATAGATCAAAAAGGAGCAGACAAAAATATCTTTTTCTTATTTCAACACGCTGAGGAAACTGGAGATGGAGCGTTAGAATGCATTTCTTTTATAAAGGAAAATAAGATCCAAGAGATCTTTGCTTATCACAATATGAGTGGAATGGCTCATAATACGGTGAATGTTATAAACGGAACGGCTCACTGTGCATCTAAAGGTATGACAATTTTTATGGAAGGAACTCCGGCACATGCTAGTCAGCCTGAAGATGGAATTAATCCTGCCTTTGCTATTGCAAAAATCATTGATACAATCGATGTCTTTACATCTGCCGAGAACAATAAAGGTGTGGTTCTCTGTACTGTGGTACATGTTAAGATCGGTGAAAAAGCCTTCGGGGTATCAGCAAGCAAAGGTGAGCTGCTTTTGACAATTCGTGCTCTATACGAAGAAGACTTGGATAAACTGCAATATAATCTTGAAGGACTAACATTATCACTTGCAAAGCAATATGGTCTAAAGGCTATTTTTTCTTATAACGATGTTTTTCCTGAGACGGTTAATCATAAGGAGAGCTCAGATAAAATACGAGTTGTTTGTAAAAACAAAGGAATTAACCTTACTGAAATGAAGCAGGCGTTTCGTGCTTCTGAGGATTTCGGTCATTATTTAAAGGAAACAAAAGGAGCTATTTTCTATATCGGAAATGGCGAAGAGTATCCACCTATCCATACTGTTGAATATGATTTCAGAGACGACGTGATAGAAACAGCGGTCGAGCTGTTTAAGGGAATAATTGAAATAAGTTAATTTAGGAGGATAAATCATGCCTATTATAACCGTAAAGTTAGCGGAAGGAAGATCGGTAAAACATAAATAACAATTTGTTGAATCAGTAACAAAGGAAGCAGCAACCATCTAAACGTAAAAGAAGAATGGGTAACTGTTTTAATCGATGAATATGAAAGAGAAAACTGGGCATCAAATGGACAATTACTTTCAATTAAATTTGGAGAAGGATTTGTAGAGAGAATGAAAAAGGAAGAGAAAGGAGAAGATTTTGTTAAGAGTTAATTTAAAAAATAAGTAAATTGTTTCAGTTAATGTTATAGTTAGAAAGACATTTTATAAGAGAGTGGGTGATGAACATGATTGAAATAAAAACATCTTCTCTCAGTGATGGAGAATTTAATAGAGGAGTATTTGCTAAAACTAATATCAAAAAAGGCGAGCTTTTACATGAAGCACCTGTCATTTCTTATCCAAATGATCAGCATCAACATATAGAAAAAACGTTACTTGCTGATTATGCTTTTGAATATGGTATAAATCACACAGCTATCCTTCTAGGTTATGGAATGCTATTTAACCATTCATATGAACCTAATGCGATTTATGAGATTAATTTCGATAATCATACCTTTGATTTTTATGCTTATACTGATATACAAGCTGGAGATGAGATTTTGATAAACTATAATGGTGATGTTGATGATAAAGAGCCATTGTGGTTTGATAAGGAGTAATTTGTACGAATAGTACTTTTTTGTTAATTGGTTATTTTAAAATTCGTACTTTTTTATTATGTGAACCTTTCCTTTAGAGGATTAGGTTCATTTTTTTTTAGAGTTGACTAGGAAAGAGTGCTGTCATTTCCCGTTTTTTCTTGTTTCACGGAACCAAATAGAGATCTTTCTATATGCAATGTTTTTCATTGTATTTATTTAGCATGAAAGTGGTATAATCTTCAAGTAGATTAGACTTAGGAGATGACACATAAATGGCAAATATAAAATTTGACATTCAACAAAATTTAGGCATAATATCCGAAGGTGCGAAAGGGTGGAAGAAGGAATTTAATCTTATTAGCTGGAATGGCCGCGATCCCAAATATGATATACGTGATTGGGATGAACAACACGACAAAATGGGGAAAGGCGTTACACTTTCTAAAGAAGAAGTCATTCAGCTTAGAGAAATCTTAAATGGAATAGAATTATAGTAAATACACTTTAAGAACTAGTATGCATTAGATACAGGTTCTTAATTTTTGTTTTTACAGGAGAACATTTTGAATGTTGTCAAGGCAAAAAAAACGACAAATATCGGGTGGTGACAGGCACCCGAAAGGAGAGACATCATGAATAATTTAACCGGTTCAAAACGTTTACAACTGGGGTTGCTTTTAGGGTCATTGGGGCTATTGGGTCCATTTACGATTGATATGTATTTGCCGTCATTTCCTACAATTGTAGAGGATTATCATACAAATGCATCTCTTGTACAAATTAGCTTAACAACATGTTTATTAGGTTTAGGTCTAGGACAATTGGTTATTGGTCCTATGAGTGATGTACAAGGTCGACGAAAACCCTTACTTATTTTCATTATTCTTTATTTACTTGCATCACTAACTTGTGCAATATCTCCAAACATTTATATGTTTATTGCATCAAGATTTGTCCAAGGTTTTGCAGCAGCAGGTGGTCTTGTTATTTCACGAGCTGTTGTTCGGGACCTTTATAGCGGAAAAGAATTGACTAAGTTTTTTGCTCTACTAATGTTAGTTGGTAATCTAGGTCCAATCGTTGCGCCAATTGTAGGTGGTGGGATTTTGGCTTTTACAAACTGGACGGGTGTATTTTTTGTTTTAGCATGTGTAGGATTAATTTTATTCTTAACTGTATCATGGAAACTTGAAGAAACATTACCGGTGGAAAAACGTGTTCCAAGTAATTTTAAACAGGTGGTCAAAAATTTTGGCTCTCTATTAAAGGATCGCCAATTCGCAGGTTATGCTCTCACACAAGGGTTTATCATCGCTGGTATTTTTGCCTACGTATCTGGTATTCCGTTTGTCTATCAAAATATTTATGGCGTCACTCCACAGCAGTTTAGCTTCTTATTTGGAGTGAACGGAATCGCTTTGATCATCGGAAGTCAGTCAGTTGGACGGTTAAATGATATAATTTCTGAAAAAACATTTTTAAAAATTGGATTAATTTTATCTAACACAGCAGGAGCACTATTACTAATAGCACTGCTTTTAAAAGCGCCAATCATAGCTGTTGCCATTCCTATTTTCTTTTTAGTTGCTTCAATCGGGATTATTTCAACAACATCATTCGCACTAGCGATGGATACACAAGGTCATATAGCAGGTAGTGCTTCTGCGCTTCTTGGACTTTTACCATTTGTACTAGGATCGTTAACAGCGCCGTTAGTTGGTATTGCTGGAGAATTCAATGCTATTCCTATGGGGATTGTGATTTTTTCTGCAAGTTTTTTAGCTTTCTTATCCTATTTTGGATTAGTTAGAAAAGCCCCTGTAAAGGTTCAACCGGCAAAGTAAGGTATATTCTTTTGATTCTTAGCGAAAATTTAGTATAGTTAGATTGACGGTTAAACTAACATATATAGGAGTGATGGTAGATGGATTTCGTTACATTAAATAATGGATTAAAAATGCCACAACTAGGATACGGTGTTTGGCAGGTTGCAGATGATCAAGCAACAACTGCTGTAGCAAATGCTCTTGAAGTTGGTTATAGATCGATTGACACAGCTATGATATACAAGAATGAAGCTGGTGTTGGAAAAGCAATTAAAGATTCAACCATCCCACGTGAAGAATTGTTCATCACAACAAAGGTTTGGAATAGCGATCAAGGCTACGACAATACTTTACGTGCTTTTGATGAAAGTTTAGAAAGATTGGGCCTTGATTATGTTGACCTTTATTTGATTCATTGGCCAACTCCTCAATTTGATCAATATGTTGATACATATAAAGCATTAGAAAAGCTTTACCATGATGGTCGAGTAAAAGCTATTGGGGTATGTAATTTTGAAATTGAACATTTACAGCGTCTATTAGATGAATGTGAAGTTGTGCCAGTTTTAAATCAAATCGAGTGTCATCCATATCTTGCACAAAATGAGCTAAAAGAGTTTTGTGCAAAACATAATATTTATGTAGAGGCTTGGAGTCCACTTGAACAGGGTGGAGATGTGTTAAGAGATGATGTAATTGTTAAAATTGCCGAGTCTCACAGCAAAACTCCAGCACAAGTTGTTTTACGCTGGCATTTACAAAATAATACGATTGTTATTCCAAAATCAGTTACACCATCAAGAATTGAAGAAAACTTCAACGTATTTGACTTTGAATTAACATCAGACGAAATGAATTCAATTCATGAACTGAACAAAAACCGTCGTAAAGGTAAGCATCCAAACGAAATGCATATTCGATAAACATACCTTAAAAAGCCCATTCCTTTATACTAGGAATGGGCCTTACTATTATAGAAAATCAACAACATCTATTTCTATTGGATGAAACTGATATTTAACCAAATCTATTTGCTTATCAAAACTAACACCTTCATTCTCAAGAAGTAGCTTTTGTGAGTAAAAAGCTTCCTCATCCTTAAAGCCAATTTCTCCTTTTGCGTTAACAACACGATGCCAAGGAAGTTGATGTTTTTCACTCATAGAATGAAAAATCCGAACAACTTGCCTAGCTGCTCTTGGGCTTCCAGCTAACCGTGCAATTTGTCCATATGTCATGACTTTTCCTTTAGGTATATTTTTTATTATATGGATCGTTCTTTTTGTAAAGGGACGCATGAAATTTCTCCTTAAAAGATAAAGACTAACTTCATACTTATGGTAACATTAATTTAATCCTAAGAAACATAAAGGACTTATTTTCACAATATTTATAATAGTTTTGCGAAATAAGTTGACACCAACTAAGCAATGTGTCAAATTAATAGATATTCTACATATTCAGGAGGAAGCAATGACTACAGAAAAACACACTCATATAATTGACTGTACAATCCGTGATGGTGGACTCGTAAATAATTGGGATTTTAGTGTGGAGTTCGTTCAAGACTTATATAACGGCTTA
The DNA here is from genome assembly GCF_002577655.1 of Bacillus sp. AFS040349. NCBI lineage: Bacteria > Bacillati > Bacillota > Bacilli > Caryophanales > Bacillaceae > Bacillus > Bacillus sp. AFS040349. The sequence continues at coordinate 13,526 of NZ_NUMC01000203.1, forward strand.
AGTGAAGCTGGTGTTGAATATATGGAAGTTGGCTACAAAAATTCCCCGAAGCTATTAAAAGCAAGCGAGCCGAATCCGTGGAGATTTCTTGATGACAAATTTTTAAAAGAAGTGATTCCTCAGAAAAAATTCACAAAGCTTTCAGCACTTGTTGATATCGGAAGAGTAGATCCGAATGATGTTTTACCACGAGAAGAAAGTGTATTAGACATGATTCGTATTGCTTGCTACATTCGTGAAGTGGACAAGGGGTTGGAACTTGTTCAAATGTTCCATGATCTAGGATATGAAACAGCTCTTAATATTATGGCTTTATCAAGTGTTCCCGAGAATCAATTAATTGAGGCATTCGATATGGTCAAAGATAGCCCGGTTGATGTTGTTTATATTGTAGATTCTTTTGGCAGCCTAGATCCTTTTGATATCGAACATCAAGTAAAGAAATTTAAGTCTATGCTTCCTAATAAACAGTTTGGTATTCATACACACAACAATATGCAGCTTGCATTTGCAAATACGTTAACAGCTATGAGAAATGGAGTAAGCTACCTAGATGCTTCTGTGTTTGGTATGGGCCGTGCGGCAGGTAATTGTCACACGGAATTACTTGTAACACATGTTAAAAAATCAAGCTATGAGCTAAAACCGGTTCTAGGTGTTATTGAAAAGCACATGGTAGAAATGCGACAAAAATGGGAGTGGGGCTATATCATCCCTTACATGATTTCCGGTGCTCTTAATGAACATCCACGTGTAGCTATGGCATATCGTGATAGTGAAGATCGTGACAAATACGTAGAGTTCTACGATAAAGTAACATCACCAGAAGCTTCAGTTGCTCCTGCCAAAAAGTAAAGACTATGGAAATTTGGGCTTCTTAAAATAAAAAAATGCTAAGCACGTAAAAAGTGCTTAGCATTTTTTATTAATAAGCTGAAGAGCGAAATGATTCAATCATATGTGTAACTGTATTGCCATACTTACTTTGTTCACTTGCTGGGTACGTCATTATAATCGTATTTGCTACTTCATTTCCAAAGAAAAACTTTTTGTACGTAATCATCCCATTTTGTTCATAAGAAAGAACATACCAGTTGGCTGTTAGTCTTTTATAAGCAATGTTAACTGGAATAGAGTTCAGATCTTCATTGTAGTAAGTTTCAATTGTTTCGTTTTCACTTATAATATTCGTATGGTTACCATAGGCAGTAACTTCAAAATCTTCGCTATAAAACCTTACGCCATCTCCATTAGTTGGGGGAGGAGCCATCTTTAAGTTGCTTGGTACTTTCAAGGAAAATCCATATCGTTCATTTGTATAATGCTGATAGGAAATAGATTTTTGCTTTGATTCTTTTTTCCTCTCCTTCTCCTTTTCTTTCTCATTTTTCTCATTAGTACTGTTACTAAGTTGTTCATTTTCATCTGTTTCACTTGTAGCAAGTTCAACTTGTTTTATCAATTCATTCACTTTAGATTCATAGACGTTGAGAATTTCGTTAGAGGAAATAGTAGCTTGTATAAGTTTTAACTCTTTTTCAGCTTCACTAATATTATTTTTCTTCAATAACTCGTTAATAAAGGTTATTTTCTCCTCAACTGAGGAGGTTTGATTATTTTCTTCCATTATTTGTTTTCTTAGTGTTTCAGCTTCATCCTGAACGGTTTTTAAACCATTTTGTTCATTTATGACAACATCCAACGACTTAATAGCAGACTCATAATCTTTTTCCTTATAAGCCTTTTTAGCTCGTTCCATATTTGTTGCCTGATCAAAGTAGCTTGCTGCATCTCGATCACCTGCTTTTTCATTTAAGGCAAGTTCAAAGTAAATGGCAGCCTGATGGTAATTTTTTTGACCAAGCTCTTTCATCCCTTGGTCTATAGCATGCTGATAACTTTCGTTAGAACACGAAGTAAGAAAAGTAATAAGAGCAAATAGTAATATTAAACTTTGTAGTTTCATTGTTTTTTCCATTCCTTTAGTAATTTTATTCTCATATTATATCAAAGATTTGTACTTACTTGATTTGTTTAGTAGTGGTAGTATCTGGTTTTTGGTGCCTGTCACCACCCGATTTTTCTTGTTTCACACACTTTTGTTTCACAGAAAAACCCCCAGATTTTCGAGGCCACTGAAAAAGTC
>NZ_NUMC01000204.1:0-338 GCF_002577655.1 Bacillus sp. AFS040349
TATATAATTAAACTAATTAATTGAAAAATTACAGAAATGGGATGAGACTACATGAAAATTGCGAGAGGTAGAGAATTACTTACACCAGATCAGAGACTTGCTTTAATGCAAATCCCTGAAGATGAATGGGTATTGGGAACCTACTACACTTTTTCCAAACGAGATTTAGAAATTATAAATAAGCGAAGGAGAGAAGAAAATCGTTTAGGGTTCGCAATTCAATTGGCCGTTCTTCGGTATCCCGGATGGCCATACACTCATATCAAAAGCATCCCAGATTCCGTCATACATTATTTATCGAAACAAATCGGTGCCACACCATCCACGATTAGTCTTTA
>NZ_NUMC01000205.1:0-338 GCF_002577655.1 Bacillus sp. AFS040349
TATATAATTAAACTAATTAACTGAAAAATTACAGAAATGGGATGAGACTACATGAAAATTGCAAGAGGTAGAGAATTACTTACACCAGATCAGAGACTTGTTTTAATGCAAATCCCTGAAGATGAATGGATATTGGGAACCTACTACACTTTTTCCAAACGAGATTTAGAAATTATAAATAAGCGAAGGAGAGAAGAAAATCGTTTAGGGTTCGCAGTTCAATTGGCCGTTCTTCGGTATCCCGGCTGGCCATACACTCATATCAAAAGCATCCCAGATTCCTTCATACATTTTATATCGAAACAAATCGGTGCCACGCCATCCACGATTAGTCTTTA
>NZ_NUMC01000205.1:430-573 GCF_002577655.1 Bacillus sp. AFS040349
CTGGAAGAGGTCATTACTTCGCAGCATCCATCCGAATCCAATAAAACGATATTGGGTTGGTTAAAGGAACCACCAGGTCATCCTTCACCCGAAACATTTCTAAAAGTAATAAAACGACTAGAGTACATACGAGGAATGGAGTT
>NZ_NUMC01000206.1:0-287 GCF_002577655.1 Bacillus sp. AFS040349
GAGTTGATATAGCTCATAATAACTTGTACTATAAAAGTACATTACTTACTTTTGTTAATCTCAGTAAGATTAACTTTAGCACGCTTGGTTTTGTTTAGTTTTCAAAGATCATTTCAAGCTCCGTTTCAGAAGCGACTTAACCAATATAACATTTAGTAATCTTCTCGTCAACACCTATTTTTTCGTGTTGTTTTTTTGTCTGCTTCAGAAGCGACGTTTAATAATATATCACGTTTATTTTATAAACACAAGCACTTTTAAAAAAATAGCTATGTTAAATAACTCTG
>NZ_NUMC01000207.1:0-6649 GCF_002577655.1 Bacillus sp. AFS040349
AAATCTTTTGACACTACCCGATGACAGTAAGAGAAAGGTTTTTTGCAAGAGTTATAATGGTTGAAACAATAGCAACATCACTTATTTCATTGTCAATTTCCTGGATAAACATTTGATCAATTTTTAGAATATCAATTGGTAGTTTCTTGATATGACTCAAGGAGGAGTATCCTGAACCAAAATCATCTACTGAAATTTTTATACCTAATTGCTTAAGGCGCTTTAAGATTGGAAGTACTTGCTGTGTATCCATCATTGTACTTTCTGTAATTTCTAATTCTAAATGTGATGCGTCTACTAACGTTTCTTCAAGTACTTTCTCAATTCTTTCTACAAAGTCCTTTTGAAGAAATTGTATACCTGAAACGTTTACAGATATAGTGAGAGAGCTTAATCCTAGATCATACCATTTTTTTAATTGCATGCATGCTTCTTTCAGTACCCATTCTCCTAATTTAATAATTAGCCCTGTTTCTTCTGCAATTGGAATAAAAGTAGCTGGTGATATATAACCAAATTGAGGATTCCTCCATCTTAAAAGTGCTTCTACACCAGTAACTGATTTGGTCTTAAGATCAATTTTAGGTTGATAAGCAAGACTAAGTTCGTTTTGGTCAATGGCTCTTCTAAGTCCGTTTTCTATATTAAGCTTTGTTGTAACATGTTCATCCATGCTTTCATCAAAAAACTGATATTGATTTTTACCTTTATCTTTTGCTACATACATGGATGTATCTGCTCTTTTTATTAATTCATCCACTTCTATTCCATTTGCGGGAAACATTGATATTCCAATACTTGATGTAATATAAAGTTCATTCCCATTAATATGAATAGGTTTTTCAAGTTCAGTGATTATTTGTTGGGCTAATTCAGTAGCTTCAGCACGTGATGTGTTATTGAGCATAATCATAAACTCATCTCCACCCTGTCTAGACACGATGTTTTTCTCTCCAACATTTTCTTTAAGTATCTCCGCAACAGCTTGTAATAATTTATCTCCAACTGTATGACCTAATGTATCGTTAATAAATTTAAATCTATCTAAATCTATAAACAAAATAGCTAAGTCCTGACCACTTTTCTGCGCTTCTTTAATTGCTTTCTGAAGAGCTTCCTCAAAAAATCTACGATTTGTTAAAGACGTTAAACTATCATGATAAGCTATATACTCAACTTTTTTAATCGTTTCTTCTAGCTGTTGATTTTTACAATACAATTCTTTGGTTCGTTGATTAACTTTGGTTTCTAACTCTTTATTTAACCCTTGTGATTTAAGCAATAATTCATTATTTTGGACGAGAGTAAACACTTGTCTAATAATGATGAGTAATGTTGATAAAATAGCACCGATGACTATACTGTTGATTATTAGTTCACTTTGAAAAATCATAAAAGCAAAGATAATGATCACACTTATATATGGAAGTGTAAGTTTTAAAGAAAGTAAATCTTGAAATCTACTATGTTGATATACATTTTCTTCTACACCAATAGATTCCTCATCAACTTCTTCGTTATAAAAACACCCTAACCCAGCAAGTAAGATCGCTATAGACCATAAGGGGTCAAATAAACTCCCCGTAGCATACAACTTATTAATTGATAAATATAAAAACATCATATTTACAAATAATAAAGTCGTAAAACCAGCTAGACTAAAAATAAAGATCTTTCTTGGAAAAATCGAGGTTGAAGAATAATAGAAACTTAATATAGCAAACAACATGGCTAGATTGCCAATAGGATAGCCAACATATAAGACTGTAAATAGAAGTCCCTGCTCAAGTGAAGATTTTATAATTGGATCAATTATAAAATGATAGCTTATTGAAGAAGCGACAACCATTACAATAATAATATCGAATATATATTGAACGGTTTTAGATGAACTTTTGTTTAGTGAATTAGCATAGATTAGTGCACCTAAATATAGAAATAAACTTGTAATCCAAAAGACGTTAGAAATTCCTGTATAAGCATTGCTGAATTCAAAAGTAATACCGATTCTAAACAATATCATTCCAACTGCAAAACAAAATGAAGCAAGCGAAGACAAAAGCCAAAAAAATCTTATTTTCGTCTTAATAATAAGATATTGCTTAAAAATCCAAAAACCTACTATTATTGGTGCTGCAATTTGAAAAATATTTTCAATCATTATGATAAATTTAGTATTATTGTTCATTAAGATGATCCACAAATAATATAAAAATATATAAGCAACAACAAAAGCTATTGCCCTTATTTGTGAACGTTTTTTTCTGTTCATAGATGCTCCCTCCTCTTGATGAAATAGATGCTTTACTTCACTAAAACTGCTTATTACCAACGAACTAACAAAACTAGTAAGTGTGGTCTATAGCAGGCAAAAAAGGCGTTCCCTAACAAATTCGAGAACGCCTTTTTTCAATTCACCACTTTTTCTACATGATAAAATTCTTGCACCCACTTAATAAGGTCATCTTTTTGTAGAGGTGGTGAATAATAATATCCTTGAATTCCTGGCTTTTCCGGCATACATGTTAAGAAGGCAATTTGTTCTTCTGTTTCAACACCTTCAATAACCACCTTCATATTTAAGCTATGACATAAAACAATAATCGCTTTTATAATTGCAGAATCCTTCTCATACTCTGGTACTCCGTCTACAAACGATTTGTCAATTTTCACTGTTGTAATTGGCAGTCTTTTTAAATAAGACAATGAAGATAAACCTGTCCCAAAGTCATCAAGGGCAATATTAAACCCGAATTTCCGAAACTCACCTATCGAAATGATCGCATTTTCAATAATGTTTGATCACACTTGTTTCTGTAATCTCTAGCTCAAGTTGATGACTGTCTATTCCATACTTAGCAACACTTTCTTTTAATACATCCATTAATCGTTGAGATGTAATATATTGTCCTGGAATATTAATAGAAACTCCTTTAATAGGATAGCCTTCTGATACCCAATGGGACATTTGCTCGCAGACTTTTTCAATAATCCAATCCGTTACATCTATAATTTTCCCATTCTCTTCAAGTAAAGGTATGAACAATCCGGGAGATATAAATCCATGAACAGGATGATTCCAACGTAATAATGCCTCTGCACCTAAGCTTTCCTTTTCAGATCCTACCTTTGGCTGATAAACAATATATAGCTCATCTTCTTCCATTGCTTTTTCAATATCTTGGATGATACCTTTTTCAAAAGAATATTTATGAATGGAAGGATCATATTCAATTACCTGATGTTTATATTCTAATGAGGGGTGTTGCAATACTGCCATTGCATTTGCAAATAGTTGTTTTGATTCATTTTCATCAGAACATGTTGAAAGCGAGCAAACTACCTCGACAACAAGTTGTTGGTTATCAATGACAACTGGATTCATTAAAGAAGAAGTTAACTTTTCCATACTTGCCTTAAAATCTTTATAGCTTTGCGTTACTGTTAATATAGCAAAGCGATTTCCTTCAATTCGATATAACTCCGCCATTTCAGGCTTAAATCCAATAATTGTCTCACTAACATCTCTTATAATTCTGTCTCCAAAAGAATACCCGTAACCACTATTCCATTTTTCTAGCCCATGAAGATGGATAATAGCTAAACTCCCTTTTGAAATGGATGAATTTAATTTTTTTTCAAACTGTCGTCTATTTGGTAATATGGTTAATGCATCAAAATAGTTAAGTCGATACTCTACATAACGATCCAATAGACTTGATAGTCCAGAAAAGGCAAAGGTGATCGTAATTCCAACAGTTATACAAACAATTAGGAGAGTAAAATCCATCTGGTGCATATGAGACGAAGGTATTGGAACATCCGTATAAAAGATTACTGCAGCCATACCTGTATAGTGCATGCTTGCCACTGCTAGTCCCATTATAATAGACGTTATAATCTTAACGATCTGATTCTTAATCAGTCTTTGCATCGTTGAGAAAATATAAAGTGCCACGTAAGATACTACGATAGCTACTACTATTGACGCAGTAAAAATCCACGGTCTGTAAATGTATTGAGCTTCCATTTTCATTGCAGACATTCCCACATAATGCATGGAGGAAATACCCAGCCCCATAATAATACCTGAAATGATGTAAGACCATTGACTCTTAGTTTTCTTATTGGCAATGTAAAACGCAAGGTATGATGCAAAGCCAGCAGGAAAAATAGAAATAATCGTTGTGACAAGATCATATTCCATTGAAACAGGAAGTTTTAGTGCACTCATCCCTATAAAATGCATAGACCAAATACCTAACCCCATTGCAAAAGATGCCAAAGTAAGCCACACATTTCTGTTAAAAAAACTATTTTGTTGAATTCTCTCATTCATAGAAAGTGCAGTATAAGCTGCTAGACATGCAATCACAATAGATAAAAGAACAATTAATGATGAATATTCCCCTTCAAGTAAATACACGTTGTCTGACTTAGGTAAATAAAACATATTCATAACCTCTTAATAAGATTTAGTAGTCTAGTTGTTATATCGGCTAATTATTCTTTTTTTCCACTCTTTTTAGATAAAGATTAGGTCGTAACAGTGTAACTATGAAATTTCGTTTAATAAGTGGATGAACAACAAACTGGGTACTGACCAACTTGGTTTTTGTCGTTCATACCCACAATGAACGTCATTTCGATCCCCGCCACTCTGAGTTTTTTCGTTCATGAACAGAAACGACAAAACTCTATTTGATGTTATATAGATTACAATCCATTTTTAAAATCATTAAAAAGAGACATGCAGCAGCATGCCTCTTTAGAAACCTTTATAGAATTCTTCTCCCCATTTGCCCTAGCGCAAAATGTATTCCATGTTGTAACGATTGAAAGCAATCAAACTGTGAGAAATTCATTCCTGACTGAGAGATGATCAGGCTTAATTCTGGATTAATTCCAACTAATATTGTTTTAGAACCAATTAACGAAGAAGCAGAGCCGATCTTTTCTATTAAGCTTGCTGTTTGCTCACTAATATCGTTATCAAGACCAGTTAAATCTAAAATAAGATAACTAGCTTTGTGTGAAGGTAGATTATTTAAAGTATTTGTAATCAGTTCTTCAGCACGATCTACCTCATATTTTCCAATTAACGGTACGACCACAATTCCTTCAAGAACAGGAATAATTGGAGAAGAAAGCTGTTTGACGAGATCTTTTAGTTCTTTTGTCTTTTCTTCGACAAGTTCTTCTAGTTGCTGTATTTGTTCCGATTCTTTCTTCCGGGCTAATTGATGGATATTTTGTGTGATACTGATTTCTGATGGATAATAGTTAATAATACTGTATTCGTGACCATCAAGCTGTTGTTGGACAACTTCATACCAAATATTTGTTCCGAACAATCCCGTGAATATACCTGCAAAATGTGCAGGAAGAAACTTACCTTCCTGCTTTTTATTCTGAGCCACATTAATTTTATATTCCCACGTATTTTTAAGGTGAGCTGTTAATGTTTTCGTTTCGTAGTTAAGATCGTTTATTTCAATCTGTCCCCAACCCGCTGAAGCATACGTAGATGTAATGGATTTTGCTGCCTCTTCTACACTTAAATCTTTCATTTTTTCAAAGTAATCACCAACGACCAACCCTTGCCGAAATCCTGAAGTCTCGAACACTAAGCTCGATGCTTCCGCACCAGAAATTTCTTCGATTGTATCAAAAAAAGACTTCATAGCTGTAGATATCCAAAAAAGAACGGCTTCTTGTCCCTCAAATTGAAAAGTCCCTTTTTGTACATCCCACTCAAACTGAAGTCCCTTTATATTAATGTTTTCATTTCCCACTATAAACCCACCTTTTGTAAAGCATACCTACTATTCTATTAATTATAGATACTCTTAAATAAGAAGTCCAACAAACTTAAACTTCTTCAAGTATAAGAGGTCCTTTTACCATTTGTATATCAATATACTTGGACCTTACTACTTCACTATGTAAAAACTCTATTTAAAATCGCAAAAAAGGAGCTTCTTTTTTAGAGGCTCTCTTATATTCTCAACCTTCGCGATCATAAACAGATGGTTTTCTTTCAGGCATTGCTTTCTGTAAAACCTTCATTCCAATCAGACTAACTTTAATCCATATCCAACTATACAATAATGAAAATAAGGATAAACTGCCTAACATTCCTAACCCTAATGAATTTACCGATGGACCCAAGATTGGAAATTGAAATAAAGAAATTAAGACAATAATTCCAAGTGACATTGTACCGCCAGCAAAAAGCATGACTTTAAATACATTTTTCATTTTTCTTAATCCGTATCCTATACTTATTCCTAACAGACCTGTTGTAAATGAAAACACTAATACCTCACTCGGTTGAATAATCGCAAGCAGAAAAATCGTGGTTACATAGGATAAGATCCCTATTTGAAATGAGATCGATGCAGCGATAATCATTGGCCATGTAGCTAACATACTTAACACGTATCCGAATCCAATAAATATACCCGCAGATTGAAATATAACTGCCAAAGCTGCCATTATAGCTCCCATTGCTATTTTGCTAAGTTGTGAATAATGGTCCATTGTTGGTACATCATCTATTTTATTGTAAAATAGTGCCCGTATTCCCCTACTTAGAAATGTTCTCATTTTTACACCCCCTATTAGTTAAACGTATTGTCAAAACTTC
>NZ_NUMC01000208.1:0-467 GCF_002577655.1 Bacillus sp. AFS040349
CCACCATAGTTTTTTCGCGCCAGCGAAAATAACTTACCATATGCCGGTGTAGCTCAACTGGTAGAGCACGATCGAATATGCTTCGAAGCTCCTGCTTCAGCACACAAATCGAGCTGCTACTTGAATAATCTTTCTGAGATTTGGGTGACTGGTAAGTAAGATAAAACCTTATATACATCTATACCAATGCCGGTGTAGCTCAACTGGTAGAGCAACTGACTTGTAATCAGTAGGTTGGGGGTTCAAGTCCTCTCGCCGGCACCATTTTATTTTATTAATAATATACAACTCATTATAAAATGAGCCATTAGCTCAGTTGGTAGAGCACGAACGAATATGCGTCGAAGCTTTACATCAGCACACAAATTGAGCTACAGCTTGAATAAGCTTACTGAAATTTGGGTGTCTATAACAAGAGATAAATTTAATATTATTACTCATTATGAAATGAGCCATTAGCTCAGTTG
>NZ_NUMC01000208.1:490-660 GCF_002577655.1 Bacillus sp. AFS040349
TAGACTTAGGATCTAGTGTCCTTGTGACGTGGGGGTTCAAGTCCCTTCACCCGCACCAAAGTTTTTTCACGTTAACGAAAATAACTAACAATATTGCGGAAGTAGTTCAGTGGTAGAACACCACCTTGCCAAGGTGGGGGTCGCGGGTTCGAATCCCGTCTTCCGCTCCA
>NZ_NUMC01000209.1:0-2761 GCF_002577655.1 Bacillus sp. AFS040349
TGATTCAATGAAATGTAATGTCTATCATCACCTATTTTTATATGTATCTCAGACGAATGCTTATACCTCCGTTATTCTTCGATCATATTTTATTTGTAGGAGGTGTTGTTAAATGTTTAAACTATATTTAGATCCTGGTCACGGGGGAGTGGACCCAGGAGCTATTGGCAATGGGATGCAGGAAAAAGAAATTACCTTAAGTATTTCCCATAGCATCCGAAATCTCTTGGGAAACCATTATGAAGGTCTGCAAATTAAAATGAGTAGAACAGCAGATATTACGCGCAGTTTGAAAGAACGTACAGATGATGCGAATGCTTGGGGTGCAGATTATTTTCTATCCATCCACGTTAATGCATTTAACGGTTCAGCTCATGGGTATGAAGATTATATTCATAACAGTTTGTCTGATTCATCGAGAACAGCGTTCATTCGAGACATTATGCATGAAGAAATTGTCAAAGTAAATAACTTGCATAACCGTGGTAAAAAAAAGGCCGATTTCCATGTACTGCGAGAAACCAGAATGCCCGCTTTATTAACGGAGAACGGATTTATTGATCATGCAAGCGATGCCCAAAAATTAAGAGACCCGAATTGGCGGCAAGCGGTTGCCCAAGGGCATGTTAATGGGTTAGCACGCGCGTTTAATTTGAAGAGAAAATCGACTAATCTGAAAAGCAATATGGCTATTAAACGTGTAATTGTTGACGGTGTGCAAGTAGGGGCTTACGCAGAAGAAGAAAATGTGTTGAGAACTGTACAACGTAACCTGAGAACAGCACAAAGGATTATTATTGAAAATGTGTAGTTTCGTTGGGAAAACGGTTGCTTGACTGCAAGCACGTTAAAGTTTTATCAAAATGGATAACTAGGCTGGATGAACAAAATATACGCTAAGCCTTTGATGTGACGGGCTTAGCATTTTTTTCTTGTTCTAAGTTGGTCCGGCCGATATAAGCCAGGACTAGCTTAATATCAGATGAATAGAACGAAGTTGTTGAGGGAATTATAGCTCATGATGTTTCTATTTCCAATTGTTGGATTTGAGGTGAGTTTTTGCCTAAGATTACTCCTATTCAGTCATACATGATTATTATGCTTTCGGTTGGATTAATGAACCACGTAATTATTATCCCTTTACTACTCGAAGCATCAAAGCGAGATGCCTGGCTCGTAGTGTTTCTTGTTTTTGTCGCTTCACCTGTTTGGATTGGTTGCTTGAACTACATCATTCAAAACATGAACAATCAACACATTAAAAAGTGGCTAGATCAGCACTTTGGAAAGTTTTTATCTGCAATCTTAGTGATTATTTATAGTTTGTTATTATGGCTCATGGGCTTTATTTCCTTAAAAGATACTCTAACATGGACAATCGCATCTTACTTGCCGCAAACACCGATACTAGTTCTTGCGGGAACCACACTTGTTGCATGCTTCTTTGCTACTTTTCAAGGACTCCGTACAATTGCAATTGTGAGCGGAATATTGTTGCCATTTGTTGTTATTCTGGGGCATCTTGTGGCGATTGCCAATTTTCAGTTTAAAGATTATACCTTGCTTTTTCCATTGTTAGAAAACGGGACAGCTCCATTATGGAAAGGCGTTCCTTACGTTGCCGGGGGATTGCTGGAGTTGTCTTTCTTGATGTTGCTGATTCAGCACAAATTAACAAAAAAACAGGATTTAAAAGCTTGATGTTGATGTGCTTCATCCTTACAGGACTTACGTTAGGACCATTAATGGAATCGATTGCGATATTTGGCCCTGATGAAGCGGCTAACCAAAGATACCCCGCTTACGCTCAATGGGTCAGTCCGATTATTTGGTCTGTGTAACCAGCTGTGTCTGTATAATGCTCTACTATATTTAGATCCGTCTCATGGTGTAACAAACCATCCAAAACATGAATCGCATCCCTTGAATTAGTATGAATAATCTTTGTGTAATAAGAAGAAAATTGATCTTACAACTAAGTAAAATTTAAATTGGAGGAAAAAACTTTGGAAGAAGTTAATATTGGTTTACTGACGATCAAAGTCATCGTTGGTTTTGCAACTTTATTTTTTATCATTATCATAACAGGCAGAACATCCATCTATCAGTTAACCCCGTTTCACTTAGTTTTTGTGTTAGTACTTGGAGATTTTTTAGGAAATACCATTTATGAAGATAAGGCAGGGATTTTACATTTTTTATATGCCATCGGATTGTGGACGTTTCTTATGTTGGGAATAGAGTTTATAACTCTAAAAAATAAATCGACACGTTCTCTCTTATTAGGCAATCCTAACATCATCATTCGAGATGGTGTTATGGACAGAAAGTTACTTACAAAGAACAAATTGGATGTAAATCAAGTATTGAGTTTACTCCGTCAAAATAATGTCTTTTCAGTTCGCGAAGTCAAATACGGTATATTGGAAGCTAATGGGCAAATAAGTTTATTATTAAAATCCAAGTATCAAAAACCAGACAAGCAAGATCTCAATCTTCCAGAAAGGCCAGTAGACCTCCCCACATCGTTAATTATAGATGGGGAAATTTTATGGGATAATTTACATGAGCTCGGATTTGATCAACAGTGGTTAGATAACCAACTAACTACCAATAGATATGATAATGTAAAGCATATACTCTACGCAGATTGGCGAGAGAGTGAAGGCATACATGTAAGTCCTAAATAAAATTTGTTAGGATAAGAGCACATCAATTTTCTTGGTGAATATAAACTTTAGTCTTCAACAAAACCAGCTAA
>NZ_NUMC01000020.1:0-1482 GCF_002577655.1 Bacillus sp. AFS040349
TAAAATGTACCCTTTGTAAAGGACAGTTTTAAAAAAAGGCATTAAGCAGCCTGAAGAAGATGATCTCTGTATTTTACAGGGGTCATCTTTTTTAGGTTCCATTGATATCTATGATGGTTATAGTAAGTGATGTATTTGTCTATTTCGCGTTTTAGTTCGTCCAAAGTTTTACATGGCTTAATATTTGCTTCGTCTTTAAGGTGGCCAAAGAATGATTCTATTGGTGCGTTATCCCAACAGTTTCCCCGTCTAGACATAGATTGCCGTAATCCCATTTTCTTCACAAGCTTTTGGAATCCTGGATGGGTGTAGTGAGTTCCTTGATCTGAATGAATGAGAGCGTCTTTAGCTTTCTTATAGTTTCGGTTCTTCTTTAACTTGTGCAAGGTGTTTGTAGCTAACTCCATGGTGATACGATCCGATAGATGATAAGCTAGAATTTCACCTGTTGATCCATCTTTAATTACTGATAAATAAGCTCTTTGGCCATTATGGTAATGCATATAAGTGATGTCAGTAAGAAGTACGTTATATGGAATCCCTTGCTTAAATTGGCGGTTTAATATGTTTGGCACAACGCGATGTTCTTGGGTTGCCTTCATCATTCTTTTATATGGGTTAGCTTTTCTAATAGGACAGAAAATATTGTATTTCTTCATAATTCTGCGAACACGTTTCAAATTAAAGACACACTGAAATTGACCCGCCAATGTCATCTTAATTTGGCGTGCCCCTTTCTTTCGACCTTTAAAGTGGAAGGCTTTTAAAATTAATGCTTTAGCTTCTTCATCCCTCACTTCCTGACGTTTCCTTTGTTCTTCGGACTTAGCTGAGAAATAATTATAGTAACCACTTCGTGACACCCCGGCAACGTCACAAAGGAATTTCACCATGTGTTTTAGGTTGTATTTTTCAATAACCTCACGAATAAGAATGTACCTCTGACTAGAAGGAAGCCTTACTTCTTCAGCCCCCTTTCTAACATACGAATCTTTTTTAGGAGTTCATTTTCTGCCTTTACAAGATTCATCTTAGCTTCTAATCTTGCATACTTCTCCTCAAGGGACAGTTCTTTTACTCGCGGTCTTCCAGAATTATTTTTCCTAGTGTCTTTAAGCCCCAACAAGCCTTCAGTTTTATAAGTGTTTCTCCAACGCTCTGAAGAAGATTTAATTCTTTGCATGCCAATAATTTCAACATCAAATCCAGCTTCTTCAAAGATTTGTCTTGAAAGCTTCCCCTTACTGAATTCAGATACAAAATGTTGTTTAAACTCATCCGAGTAAGTAATTCCCTTTGAACTGACCGATTTCACATATGGGTTTTTAGATAATAGTTTGATTTCTTTTTCTGTAAATAGCTTTTTACTCATGATTCTCCGTCTCCAAGTTATGTCTGTAGTTGTGATGCTTACATTATACAAAAAAGCACCCTATAGAGAGAGCACTTTTTTTAAGTGTCTACTCTATAGGGTACATTTTA
>NZ_NUMC01000210.1:0-391 GCF_002577655.1 Bacillus sp. AFS040349
GGTATCGGGACAGAATCTTTTCTTCAATATCGGGTTTTGTCCCGATTCTCGCGGTATCGAGACAGAACCTTTCTTAATATACTGGGTTTTGTCTCGATTCTCGCAGTATCGAGACAAAACCTTTCTTTCTTTACCGGTTTTTGTCCCGATTCTCGGGGTATCGGGACAGAATCTTTCCTTCAATATCGGTTTTTGTCCCGATTCTCGCAGTATCGAGACAGAACCTTTCTTTCTTTACCGGGTTTTGTCCCGATTCTCGTGGTATCGGGACAGAATCTTTCCTTCAATATCGGTTTTTGTCCCGATTCTCGTAGTATCGAGACAGAACCTTTCTTTCTTTACCGGGTTGTGTCCCGATTCTCGGGGTATCAGTGTAAATGTCAAGCTAACG
>NZ_NUMC01000211.1:0-1537 GCF_002577655.1 Bacillus sp. AFS040349
AAAATTGAGTTTGCTTACAGTCTTTTTTAATTTAAACTTGTATTAAGAAAATCTTGAGGTGATAAATATGCTTTCGAAACATAATTCCATACAACGAGATCAAATTGAAATGATCGCTTTAGATCAACTTGTACCAGCGGACCATTTGGTTCGCAAAATAGAGGCTGCGATTGATTTCTCTTTTATTTATGACTTAGTGGAAGATATGTATTCTGAAGTAGGCCGCCCGAGTATTGATCCAGTCATTCTGATTAAACTAACCTTCATTCAATATACCTTCGGTATTCGTTCGATGCGAAAGACAATTGAAGAGGTTCAAACAAACATGGCCTATCGATGGTTCTTGGGCTATGGTTTCCATGATAAAGTACCGCACTTCTCTACCTTCGGGAAAAATTACGAACGTAGATTTAAAGATACAGATATATTTGAACAAATATTCTATCGTATATTAAAGAGTGCTGCCGAGAAAAACCTTATTAGTGCAGAACACATATTCATTGATTCTACTCATGTAAAAGCTAGTGCTAATAAGCATAAATTTCAAAAGAAGGTCGTACGGAAAGAAACAAGAGCTTACCAAGAGCGTCTTCAAGAAGAGATTAATCAAGATCGTGAAGATCATGGGAAAAAGCCTTTTTCACCAGATAAGTTTGACAAGGCAGAATCAAAAGAAATCAAGGAAAGTACAACTGATCCAGAAAGTGGTTACTACGTTAAAGACGAACGCACAAAACAGTTTGCCTATTCATTTCACGCAGCAGCAGATCGCAAAGGTTTTGTATTAGGCGTGGATGTTACACCAGGTAATATTCATGACAGTCAAATGTTAGAGCCATTGGTTGAAGATGTAAGCGAGATAATAGGAAAACCAAATGCTGTTGCTGCAGATGCTGCTTATAAGACTCCAGCGATTACAAAGTACTTAATAGAAAACAATATTATTCCAGCAGTACCTTACACAAGACCACGTACAAAAGATGGATTCTTCCGAAAACATGAATATGTTTATGATGAACACTTCGATTGTTACTTATGTCCAGCTGGGGAAATCTTGAAATACTCTACAACAACTAAAGAGGGATATAGAGAGTACAAATCTCCAAAGCACATTTGCGCAACGTGTCCATTATTGGCTCAATGTACAAAGAGTAAAGATCACCAAAAAGTGGTGACGCGCCATATCTGGCAAGAATACGTAGAAGAGGCAGACCATCTACGTCATCATCAAGATGTAAAACCGATATATGCAAAACGGAAAGAAACAATTGAACGTGTATTTGCGGATGCCAAAGAAAAGCATGGGATGCGTTGGACAACTTTGAGGGGACTCAAAAAATTGACAATGCAGGCGATGCTTACTTTTGCTGCCATGAACTTAAAGAAGATGGCCAACTGGACTTGGAAAGGTCCAGTAATAGTATAATATAGAGACTCGAAGAGTCTCTTTTTCATAAAAGTTGAACGAAATTAATATAAAATCGCAAAAAGGGTTTGGAATGTATTACATTCCAAACCCTTTTTGTCGACAGTCTGA
>NZ_NUMC01000212.1:0-6429 GCF_002577655.1 Bacillus sp. AFS040349
GGACTTTTTCAGTGGCCTCCTTTATTAGCAGGTAGTTTTTTCTCATTAGTAGAAAGGATAACCGCCATATGGAGTTCCATAACCATAACCGTAACCGTATCCACCATAAGGATATCCATAGAAAGGTGGTCTTGGTCTAAAGATCGCACTTCCAACTAACCCACCTAATAAGCCTCCAACAAAAGGACCTCCCCAGAAAAATCTCCCACCAGGATAAGGTCTACGAAAATCATTACGCATCATATAAGGTGCCATTTTTTTACCTCCTCTAAAATATACCTACACTACTTCATATTCATTTAGAGGAATATTGGAGTGGGCTCACACCCACTTTATTAGGTAAATGACATATTTTTTACGGTTTTAGAAATGTCCCGCAAAATAAAATTCCTGCATTATATATTATTCCTCATAAATCATCTTTTTCGTCATACCACCATCCACAACAATGTTAGTACCAGTAACAAAATCATTGTCTTCAGATGTTAAATAAAAACAAGCCTTTGCTATATCAGATGGTTTTCCGACTCTATTTGATAAATGTTGAGCATGATCTTTTTCTCGAAGTGCTTCATACTCTCCAGTTTCAATCCACCCTGGCGAAATAGCATTCACTTGAATATTATCTGAACTAAAAGAAGTGGCCAATGCATGTGTAAGGGCAACAATCCCGCCTTTTGTTGCAGCATATGCCTCAGAATTTTCTTCAGACATAAGTGCTCTTGTTGAAGCTATATTAACAATTTTCCCACCTTTGTTCATTTTCATCACTTTTGCAGCTTCTCTTGAAGCAAACATAACACTCCGTAAATTAGTATGAATTATCTTCTCCCATTCTTCTACAGAAATGTCATACGGTGAAAACCATTTAGAAAGTCCAGCATTGTTAATTAAGATATCTACTGTATTATATTTTACTACTGCTTGCTCTATTAAGTTCTCAATATCGGCCACATTTGATACATCTGTTCTTGTAAATGTGGCCTCCAGTCCTTGATTTTTACAAGTTTGTTCTAAATCCAAACCAGCTTGCTCTTCTATGTCTGCAATCACAACATTATACCCTTTTGCTGAATATTGAAGGACAAGTTCCTTGCCGATCCCGTTTGCACCACCAGTGACAATCACAGTTCTTTTCATTCCTAATTGTCCTCCTTTTGTTCAATACAATGTTTATTGGCCCAGATTCCTATTTCATTAATTACTCCCGTTAAGTCTTTCCCTTTTTCCGTTAACTCGTATATCACTTTTACTGGAGTATCGTCGATAACAATTCTCTTTAAAAGACCTTCATTTTCCAGTTCCTTAAGGCGTTCAGATAACATCTTTTGACTAATACTAGGGATAATATCAGTTAAGTCTTTAAACCGTTTTGGTCCATCCAATAAAACATGAATGATAATACCAATCCAACGTTTTCCCAAAAGCCTAAATGCAGATTCCATTTTTGGACAAAGATTGATTTTCAAGTGATCACTCCTTGCTTCGTATCTCTTGACTCATTTTAACACTTCAATTAAGATATGTTTTATGAGTAAACACTTACTAAAAGTTAGTTTATTACTTTTAGTATAAAACATGCGATACATGAAATCAACTTAGGAGGGTTTCTCATGAATACAGATTACCTAGACGATGTAAAAACAGTTATTAATAATCGCGCATCTGTTCGTCACTATAATCCAAACAAGAAAATAACAAAAGAAGAACTAACAGAAATTTTAACATTAGCAACTAAAGCTCCATCAGCATGGAACTTACAACATTGGCATTTCTCTGTTTTTCATTCAGATGAATCTAAACAAAAGCTGTTGCCAATTGCCTATAATCAAAACCAAATAGTAGAATCATCTGCTGTTGTTGCATTATTAGGTGATCTAGAAGCAAATCTTAATACAGATACAGTATATGCTCCGCTTGTTGATGCCGGCTATATGACATCCGAGATTAAAGAAACACTTGCAGGCCAAATTAACCGAGCTTACGAAAATAAAGGATTTGCAAGAGATGCTGCATTTTCAAACGCATCATTAGCAGCAATGCAACTTATACTTGCCGCTAAAGCCAATGGCTATGACTCCTGTGCAATTGGTGGGTTTAATAAGGATCAATTCATTGAGGAGTTTTCCGTCTCAGAAAGATATGTTCCAATTATGCTAATCACACTTGGACAAGCAGCTAAACCAGCTCATAAAAGCAATCGTTTAGATATTGACACTGTAACAACTTGGTTGTAGCAAAAGAAATGTAGGGTGTCTCGTAAAAACTGAGACACCCTACATTTTTTCATTTTAATTTTTCAGCAATTGAAATTGTTCGTTTTGCCTGAAATTTAACCGCTTCTTCCACATCTTCTTTCATATTCCCATCTGAATCAACTGTTACACTCGTGCCATATGGATTCCCTCCAGCAGCAAATGTCACAGGATCAGCATATCCCGGAGCTGCTACAATTGCTCCCCAATGATACATTGTGGTATATAAGCTTAAAATTGTTTGTTCCTGGCCGCCATGTAGGTTGTTTGCCGAACTCATCGCACTTACAACTTTATTAACAAGCTTTCCATTAAACCAAAGACCACCTGTTGTGTCGAGGAACTGCTTCATTTGAGCTGGTACATTCCCAAAACGTGTTGGTACGCTGAAAATAATTGCATCCGCCCACTCTAGATCATCAAGTTTTACTTCAGGGACATCTTTAGTTTCCTCTAAATGACTTTTCCACGCTTGATTCGATTCAATTGCTTCTTTTGGAGCAAGCTCAGGAACTTTTAGAACCTTTACTTCTGCTCCAGTTTCTTTTGCGCCTTGCTCTGCCCATTGTGCTAGCTTGTAGTTCGTACCTGTTGAACTGTAATAAATGATTGCTAGTTTAACGCTTGACATTCATCATCTCTCCCTTTTCATTGAAAAAATAAATTGAGGTATGTATAAAACAACCTTTAGTATAGATATTTCGTTCTTACACATTCTTTACCACAATTTATAAATTGTAATCATGTTTTTTGATTAAATAAGAAAAGCAACGCTTCTTTGGGAGCGCTGCTTTCTTATCTTAAAGTTGTTCTTTTAGTACAGAAATTGCTTTTTCAAGTTGAGTGTCGTTATCTTTTATTTTGTTTTGAATTAATTCGATTATTTTTATTGTTGTATCTTTTGTTATTTCCCCATCAACAGTTAGGCCTTGGTCTTCTTGAAATTGTTTTACCACGTTTTCTGTGTTTGCATCAAAATATCCTTTTTCACTTACATCATTATAGCCAAGAGCTTTTAACATTTGTTGTGCTGCGTTCACTTCAGGTGTTGAATCTCCTAATTTTAAAACATTGTCAGGATTAATATAAGGAAGATTAGCATATGCCGGAAGTTCAACTTTTACTGTTGGCTCGATTCCCTTTTCATGAATCCAAGATCCATCTGGTGTTAACCATTTTGCTGTTGTATATTTAACAGAGGAAGAATCATCAAATGCTTTTGCTGTTTGTACAGTTCCCTTGCCAAACGTTTTTTCTCCAACTAAAGGAATTCCAGCAGACTGATGAAGAGCAGCAGCCATAATTTCTCCTGCACTTGCTGTCCCACCATCTATAATAACTGTTACTGGTAAAGTAACTACTTTATTATTTTCTGCTTTATACACTTCTTTTGCGCCTGTCCGATCTTCGACTTGTAAAATATTTTCACCTTTATCTACAAACAAATCAGACATCAAAAGAGCTTGGTCCATCAATCCGCCAGGATTTTGACGCAGATCAAGTACTAGACCTTTTACATTTTTACCTTGTAGTTCTTTTAGTGCATTAGAAAGTTCTTCACCTGTTGTTTCCGAGAACTTTGTAATTTGTATTTTACCAATATTATCTTCTATTACCTCATAATAAACAGTTTCTAGAGGAATTGTGTCTCGTGTAATCGTAAATGTTAATTCACCAACACCAGCTCGTTGTACCAAGAGGTTAACTTTTGTTCCTTTTTCCCCTCTTATCTTCAAAACCGCCTCATTAACTGAGAGTCCTTCAACTGATTCGTCATTTACTTTAAGAATGACATCTTTAGGTTTTAATCCAACTTCTTCTGCAGGAGATCCTTTTATTGGTGAAACAATCATAATGCTCCCATTGCTTTCTTGGATTTCAGCACCAATACCTTCAAACGATGATGAAATGTTTTCACTAAAGCTTTTTGCTTCTTCAACATCCATGTAGACAGAGTATGGATCCTCCAGTGAATCGACCATTCCTTTGATGGCGCCTTCTACTAACTTAGTCGTGTCAACATCTTTGTAATAATTTGATTGTAAAATATCGTAAGTAGACCGCAATTTCGAAAATGGATCATCAGGATTACTTGAAACACTTTCCCGAGGTTGTACAACACTATAGGTAATTCCTGCTGTAATAATTGCTGTCACGATAACTGAAATAAGTAATTTACTATTCTTCACTGCTAATCTGCACCACCTTTATGTATGTACTTATTATGTCTAAGGTACAAGAATACGTCAATTATTTTGAAGGAAAGAAGAATTTCTATTTCGTAGGAACCACTTTCTTCATGCTTAACCCCAGGCATTTACCTATATTCAGTTCATTCATTTTGTTTACACAAAATTCACAAATTATTTACGTTTATAAATTATTGTCAAGACTAATGCTTGTCATAACATATATTCTCAAATACACCTTTTTAAGCAACAAAGTAAAGTTGCACAATATAAACATGTCCTTCATAAAGTTCCTAAAAATCAGTACTTTTAAACATTTTTCTGCGTTCGACAAAAACCACGATACTTTTTTATTAATTTATTGTAAAGTTTATTACACGAATGTAAATGCAAGGAGGTATTCATATGCAATTAGCAGACTACATCGGAAAAACAGATTTTGATTTAATTCATTTTTCTATATCACTAGCAAAGGAAATTGATTGTAAAATAAAAAACAAGGTGTTTTTTTATCAAAATCAAGTTTCCAACTATATAAATGATAAGATTGATCATTTTATCCATACTTTACATGTAAAAAGTGCTCTAGAATTTATTTATAAAGTTGAAATTCTCAAGATGTTAAAACCAAAATTAGACTTACTGTTTGAAAAACATCGTTTATTATCCTGTGTGTAATCACCAGTCCATCAGTTTCTGAATACTATTAGGTAGAAACTGAATGGAGGTTTGGTTTGTGAATTATTTACAAATGCTTTCTGTGTTAGGAGTTGGTGGAGCTCATCCAGGTGGTCTATTATTAACAAAGTCTATTTTCGAAAAAGAGCAATTTCCGATACCTTCTAAGATACTTGATGCTGGCTGTGGTACAGGACAAAGCTCTAGTTACCTTTATCAGTTAGGGTATGAAGTAAAAGGACTAGATAAAGATCCAGTTATGATTGAGCACGCAAAAAAAAGAAATGCCACTTTAGAAATAGATATTCCATATCTAAATCAAGATTTATCAAACATAAAAGAACCAAATGAAAGTTATGATATTGTTATGTGTGAATCTGTATTAAACTTCACACCACTAAGCGAAACACTACCCGAAATAGAAAGAGTATTAAAACCAAATGGGATTGTTATTGCAATTGAAATGATCCGAAATGAATTACTTTCAAAAGAAGATTTTGAGGAAATTTCAACATTTTATGGCTTTCCGTCTATTTTCTCCATTGAAGAATGGAAAGATCAATTTGCTAAACATAATTTAATGACCTATAAGATACTCTCTGAAAATGACTTTACCTTCCCTTCTCTTGAAGAACCTACTACAGAATTTCACTTTAATGATCTAATTCCGGAAAATACCTTTGACATTCTTTCAATGCATGAGCATATAACACTAAAATATCAAGATAAACTTTCATACCGAATCTTCTTTGCACGTAAGAAATAAATGAATTCCTCATGGATATAAGTACAATCCCTCCTTGTTCTCAAGACATATCATATTGAGACAACTGATAAAGGAGGGATTTTTTTGTCACAGCATTATTATAATTTATGTTGTCGTTATACTGGAAAAGTTGTGAGAATTAATGATAGAAACGGCCGTGTACACGTAGGAAGGATTCACCGTGTTACACCGAATAGGGTATTTATTCAACCTATGGTCCGCGGCGGTAGAGGCGGATTTGGATACGGCTACTATGGTGGTGGCTGGGGATGGGGTCCTGCTTATGGAATCGGTATTGGTTTTATTACCGGAATTGCACTAGCTGGACTTTTATGGTGGTAAACCATCTAAAAAAGGGGAGCTAATGCTCTCCTTTTTTAGTTGATTAAAATTAATTAAGGCTATCTAATAAATCCTTAACACCCTTATAGATTAATATGATATCAGAGATTTTCATTCGAACTAAACCGCTTGATGAGGGTGCGACATAATCTATAACACCTTCAACCATACTCTTTTCTTGATTAAGTCCGTATAATTG
>NZ_NUMC01000213.1:0-1771 GCF_002577655.1 Bacillus sp. AFS040349
TAAATCTTTTGACACTACCTGGATTCCTGAGGTTCTAAATTGGTCAAATTATACTGAGGCTTTCACCGCATTTCCATTCTTTTTATATCTAAAGAATACACTCATCATTGTCTTTTTTACATGTATAGGTGCAGTTCTTTCTAATTCTCTCATTGCCTATGGTTTTTCAAGAATTGATTGGAAATATCGTGATGGCATTTTCATCGTCGTTTTAGCAACATTGATGCTTCCTTTTCAAGTTATCATGATTCCTTTATTCCTCTTATTCAAAGAAATTGGTTGGATTGGCACTTACTATCCATTAATTGTTCCACACTTTTTTGGAAACGCATTCTTTATTTTCCTATTACGACAGTTTTTCAAAGGCATACCAAAAGAATTATCTGAAGCTGCTAAAATGGATGGCGCAAATGAGTTTATCGTCTTCTGGAAAGTCATTTTACCACTATCAAAGCCGATTCTAGCAACAGTCGTGATCTTTCAATTTATTGAAGCGTGGCGAGATTTCCTTGGACCGTTAATTTTCTTAAGTGACAATAGCCACTACACCCTATCATTAGGTGTTCAGCAAATTATGTCACAAAATGATCCACGATGGGGCTTACTCATGGCTATCGGTGTGGCTATGACACTACCAATCATTATTATTTTTTTCTTCCTACAACGTTATTTTATTGAAGGGATTACATTTACAGGGTCTAAAGGGTAGAGGAAGTTTCCTGTTTAAATGAACAAAGCTAGGGAAACGTCCGAAGGCAAGCGCAGTCCCGTGACCGTAGGTAATTTTAATTAGTAAACTCTATCAAAAAACAGGAGGTGTTATTTTATGAACTCACAAAAACGAAATATGAGAAATGGTTTGCTATTCATTTCTCCATGGATTATCGGTTTTCTCTGTTTTACAGCTTATCCCATGTTTAGTTCTCTCTACTATTCGATGACAGAGTATAACTTAATTTCTGACCCATCATTTGTAGGATTCAACAATTATAAACAGCTTCTATTTGAAGATGATTTGTTTATAACCGTTCTAGGAAACACCATGTATATGATTTTTGTGGGATTAACACTTACAACTGTCGTGACAATCTTTATTGCGATTCTATTAAACACAAAGGATATTAAAGGAATTTCATTTTTTAGAGTTGTCTTTTTCATTCCAACGCTTGTTCCATTTGTTGTTCTAGCTATTTTGTGGATTTGGGTATTACAGCCAGATTCTGGTGTGGTCAATTCGATTCTTGGCCTTGTTGGAATCGATGGGCCAGGATGGTTTTCAAGTCCAACCTGGGCAAAGCCAGGATTTATTATTATGGCCATTTGGATGTCAGGAAACATGATTTTAATTTACTTGGCTGCACTTGGTGATATTCCGAAATCTTTATATGAAGCTGCTTCAATAGATGGAGCGAATGTTCTTCAAAAAGTTTTTCATATTACCTTACCAGGTTTAAGACCAGCGATTTTATTTAATTCCATAACAGGTATGATCGCCGTCTTTCAATCATTCGCAGAAGCGTTCATTATTACCGATGGAGGACCTGATAACTCGACGTTATTCTATTCACTCTATCTTTATCGAAATGCGTTTCAGTATTTCAATATGGGATACGCTTCAGCACAAGCCTGGATATTACTAATTATCGCCTTACTCATGACAATGACGTTCTTTAAACTATCAAAAAGATGGGGATTTGAAGATTAATACTCGTGAACGACAATGGTTTTTCCATTGTAAATATAAATGATTTAAAAAGGAGCATTCCTGTTA
>NZ_NUMC01000214.1:0-228 GCF_002577655.1 Bacillus sp. AFS040349
ATCTCCGCGTCAGCTTGTTCATTCAGATCCTCATGTGCCAAGACCGCACACTCCGGTCTTCACTCTCTACGCTTCCTTGATCTTCTTGCTTCTCCCAAGCCTCAGGCTAGTAGTTTTATTTTGTCTCTAATTTTTATATTCAAACCTTCGGTTTAACAACCTTTAACCACACAAAAAAAGACCAGTATCTCTACTGATCTTTTCTTCTTCTTACTTGGCGACGTCCTA
>NZ_NUMC01000215.1:0-225 GCF_002577655.1 Bacillus sp. AFS040349
CCAAGCCTCAGGCTAGTAGTTTTAATTTGTCTCTAATTCTTATATTCAAACCTTCGGTTTAACAACCTTTAACGACACAAAAAAGACCAGTATCCCTACTGATCTTTTTCTCTTCTTACTTGGCGACGTCCTACTCTCACAGGGGGAAACCCCCAACTACCATCGGCGCTAAGAGCTTAACTTCCGTGTTCGGACTATCGGCTTGCGATAAGCGGCGAATCTCCG
>NZ_NUMC01000216.1:0-201 GCF_002577655.1 Bacillus sp. AFS040349
ACAAGAATATGGACTTGACTCCTCCAGCAGAAAGATGTGTCCCGATACAGGGAGAATCGGGACAGAAAAGGTCCTCCAGCAGAAAGATGTGTCCCGATACAGGGAGAATCGGGACAGAAAAGGTCTTCCAGCAGAAAGATGTGTCCCGATACAGGGAGAATCGGGACAGAAAAGGTCTTCCAGAGTCAAGTCCAGAATATT
>NZ_NUMC01000217.1:0-1574 GCF_002577655.1 Bacillus sp. AFS040349
CAGGCTGTCGAGAAACCTCGGCAGCCTATTATTTTGTCTGATTACTTTTACTTTTCACCGCGTTAATTTGGTATAATATATATAACAAATTGGGGATGGTGATATTTATGTTCAATACAAGAGAAAACACACAAAATGAAGTTGAATTTATAGTAATAGATGACCTTGTTCCTGAAAATCATCTGCTTCGAAAAATAGATAAATATATAGATTTTTCATTCATTCTTGAAAAGGTAAAACCTTATTATTGTGAGGATAATGGACGCCCTTCAATTGATCCTTTAGTTCTTTTTAAAATGATGTTTGTTGGCTATTTATATGGAATTCGCTCTGAGAGACAATTAGAAGAAGAAATTAAAATGAATATTGCTTATAGATGGTTTTTAGGATTGAAATTATCTGATCGAGTTCCTCATCATTCTACAATAAGTTGGAATCGTAGAACTCGTTATAAAGAAACAAATATATTCCAAGAAATCTTTGATGAGATTGTCTTTCAGGCAATGGAACATCGTATGGTAGGAGGAAGAGTTCTCTTTACAGATTCTACTCATTTAAAAGCTAATGCGAATAAACACAAATTCACTAGAGAAACGGTTGAGGTTGAGACTAGAGATTATATTGAAGACTTAAATAAAGCTATTGAACAAGATCGTAAAGAACATGGAAAAAAGCTCTGAAAGAAAGAGAGGAGGTGAAGGAAACTAAGGAAATACGTGTAAGTTCAACAGATCCTGAAAGTGGATTTATGTCTAGAGATAACAAACAGGAAATGTTCTGTTACCTAGATCATCGAACGACAGACTTTAAATTCAATATTATAACTGATGCGTATGTTACACCAGGTAATGTCCATGATTCTGTTCCTTATTTATCAAGACTTGACCGTCAAATCGAGCGATTTGGTTTTAAAGTAGAAGCTTCAGCTTTGGATTCAGGATATCTAACTAGTGCTGTTTGTAAGGGATTATCGGATAGAAACATATTTGGAGTAATTGCTCATAGAAGATTTAAACCAACCAAAGGTTTGTTTCCTAAATGGAAATTTACATATGATAGAGAGAATGATCTATATATTTGTCCAAATAAGGATGAGTTAACTTATCGAACAACTACAAGAGAGGGATATCGAGAATATAAATCTGATCCCAAGAAATGTGCAACATGTCCTCTACTCTCACAGTGTACAAGGTCGAAAAACAACCAAAAAGTAGTAACTCGACATGTTTGGGAAGATCATAAAGATCAAGTTAGATTAAATCGCCTTTCCCCATCTGGGAAAGAACTATATAAATTTAGAAAAGAAAAGGTAGAGCGAAGCTTTGCAGATTCAAAAGAATTGCATGGGCTTCGCTACTGCCGGTTACGGGGATTAAGGAATGCAAGTGAGCAGGTGCTTCTCACCGCTGCTTGCCAGAATATGAAAAAGATTGCCACACACCTAGCTAAGTTAAGCTAGGTGTGTGAGAAGCTTTTTCTTTTGGTTGGCTTAAGAAAATTATTACTATTTATAAAAACATTTTTAGAAAATAAAAAAGCCTGTAGAGAAAAACACCCACTTTCTCTACAAGCTG
>NZ_NUMC01000218.1:0-724 GCF_002577655.1 Bacillus sp. AFS040349
AGATCATAATTGTTTTATTTGCTTAAATACTAATTTGATTACTCTTTAACTTAGACAATTTAGAATAGTTAGCTTTATACAAATCATGTTGATTTGTATTCCTATTAATGTAACATCCTGCTCCAATTAACGTATAATTAGCAATTACTAACCCATCACGTAATGTAGCATTAACACCGATAAAACAGTTATCTCTAATAGTAACATTTCCACTAATTACTACATGTGAAGTAATAAAATTATTATTTCCTATTTCTGTATGATGTCCAATATGATTTCCACTCCACAAGACATTATTTTCACCAATTTCTACAAAAGGCTGAGTATTATTATTTTCAAGTATAAAACAATGTTCACCTACCTTGACATTACTAGAAATATTGGCTTTAGTACTTATATAGCTCGCTAAACGAAACCCTTTTTCCTTCGCTTCTTTAATTTTACTCTCTCTAACCTCATTCATCTTTGTATAGGTTAAAGCAGCAAAAAAATAAACATCATCAGTAGATAATTGATTTTCGATGTTCTCGAAATTGTATACTGGGAGTCCACAATATTCATTACAACCAATGTACCCTGCATCCACCGTAAATCCCACTACTTCATAATCTGAATCCATTGTAAAAAAATAATGAGCTAACTCTGCTGTCTTCCCGGTTCCAAAGATAACCAACTTCTTCATAAATTCCCCCCCTAAATTATCTGCGTATTGTCAAAACTTCTA
>NZ_NUMC01000219.1:0-2202 GCF_002577655.1 Bacillus sp. AFS040349
TATAGGGTACATTTTAATTGTGAGTCGCCCTTTTTATCGTTAATTTTTATAACATTGTATCGAATTTGAAACATGTTTCTCTAGAAGGCTGTCCCCATGTAATAAGGTTCGTGCAGGTTGACGTTTGAGAATAGTTCCGTTTTTAACGAGAATAATTTCATCTCCAACATCAACGATCACAGATTTTCTATTTTTATAAGGATTAGCCAATTCAATGCATTCTTTAGCGTAATGATTGATTTGTGGAAATGGGTGATCTGGCTTTGCGAGAAAGAAACCTTGACCAAATTGAATGCCAAGATTCATGACTCGTTGTAACTCAGCTTCCGTTTCAATTCCCTCTCCGATAATTTGACTATTCATTTTCTTGGCAAAGGTTACGAAAGCTTCAAGAATATTTGATTTGACCTCATTGTGATCCACACCGCTTATAAGAGAACGGTCTACTTTAATATAATCCGGCATCAATTCCGAAATGGATTGAAGCGACGAGTAGCCTGCTCCCGCATCATCAATAGCAATCTTAAATCCCTGCTCACGATAGTGATTCAAAGCATTTCGAAACGCTTTAAAATCGTTAATGGCATTTCTTTCTGTAATTTCAAACACAACATTTTTTGGTTCAATACCATAATGCTTTAGTACCGATATTGTATGACCTGCGTTGAATTCTTTATCATAAATAACCTGTGAATTTAAGTTAATAAACAACTTTTGATTGCCAATGGTATCTTTACTTAACTCAAATGCACGTTCTCTTGCTAATTTTTCTAATGAATATAATAAACCCTCTTTTTCTGCATAGGGAAATAAAGCATCCGGGCGATAAAAGGGACTAGAAACTGGTCCACGTGATAAAGCTTCGAATCCATAAACTGTATTACTATGAAAATGAACAATTGGCTGGAAATGAACAGTAAGCTGCCGCTGATCAAGGATCTCAAGAAAGTGATTCTTTAATTGTTTAGCTTGATCGGGCGTTTCTTGACAGAAATTGTTCATACTACTACTCCTTTAAAGGTCGTACTTAGACGATCTGATATCTACTTTTCCTACGTAATTCGACAATAACAGTTTATTGTTAAGGAGATGTAAATCTATTGTAAAATTTACATTATTTTGGAGATGGATGTGTTTTTGGGCATGGAAGTTGTATGGAGATAGCTTTTTTTAGATAAAATTGCATCTTCTTATCACAACCTCAAAGAAATAGGCACATTACCCAGTTCGCAAGCATAACATGTTGAATGTGTAGACTTACCTTTATAGGAGGGATATGAGTGTCAAATAAGCAAAATTACAAAATGAAGCCCCTTATGTATATTGTTTCACCCGAACATCAAGATATAGATGTAAATATGCAATCATTTGTTGTAAAAAAATCAAAACAACAAAAAGTTGATCAACTTAAAGAAACGAATTCTCAAATTCAAACGGTAGTGAAGGAAGACGAGGAAGTAACGGAAGAAAAACAACCAGAAAAAGCTGTTACGGTTGTTGAGGAAGAAGAACAACCTGAGGAAGAAACATCTGTCAAACAATATCGAAAACAAAGAAAACCAATTACACAAATGAATATTGCCGAGAAAGTAGAGTTCTTCACAAACTTACCAAAAAATATGCCAAGAACACTATGTCAAATTGAAACAACTGAGGAAACATACCGCGGTGTTATTATGACAGAAGAAGATAATATTGTGACGATCCGTTCACTAACACATGCAAAGCCGATCGACTTGGAGCTTGGTGAGATTAAAGCGATTAACTTATTAGGTTTTTAATTGTACTTAAAAAAGTTAGGCACTGGTGTGTCTAACTTTTTCTTTGTGTTGCATTTGGACATGGTGGTTTAGATAAGGATAGAGGTAGAGGTGTTGTGTATGGATATGAAGAGGAATTGAGACAGAAAAGAGGTAAGGAGAAGAGGTTGTGTCTGGATACAAGGAGAATCGAGACAGAAATGAGGTAAGGAGAAGATCTTATGTCTCGATACAAGGAGAATCGAGACAGAAAAGAGGTAAAGAGAAGAGCATATGTCTCGATACAAGGAGAATCGAGACATAAAACGTGTTGGGAGAAGAGCATATGTCCCGATACAAGGAGAATCGGGACATAAACCAGGTAAAGAGAAGAGTTTCTGTCTCGATACAAGGAGAATCGAGACAGAAATGAGGTAAGGAGAAGTCAAGTCCAGAATATTGT
>NZ_NUMC01000021.1:0-67483 GCF_002577655.1 Bacillus sp. AFS040349
AAGTTTTGACAATACGAAAATAAATGGGGGGAGCAAAAAATGAAAAACACAAATATTATTGATATTTTCACCCAAAGACCATACGCGGAACTATCGGCTAAGGACTACCAAAAAAATGACGAATTAACTGTGAAATACGGAGTTTATATGGGATGTTTAAAGAAATCAGACTCTGATAAATTAAGAGAAATGAGAGCAGAATTAGATTTCAAATGTGAACAAATCAATCGTTTAACTGATGAGTAGGAAAGGCTAAGCGCGGAACATCAAGAACTTCTAGATTACTGTTTAAATTACCTTAATTCTTTTGCTTCTAAAATAAATAAAGAGGAAAATGACATAATGATAAGCGAAGATGGACATGTTTGGTTTATTGAAAACCAATATTAGGTGACGCGGAAAATCCCTTGGAATGTCAAAAAGATGTTAATATTAGGGGCAATAACAAATGGAAACAAATAATGTTTTATTTTCATTTAATTTCAATTAAATGAAAATACCGATGTTTATATTAAAAAAACTTATAAATCTTATACTTTTTTATCAATTTTCGTTTTAACACTTTATTATACTTCCAAACTTAAGTCATAAATATAATGGTGAATTTTTAATCCAAAGGTAGTAAAGAATACCATAATTTGTTGGTATTAGAGTTGACGCGGAATTTGATGAAGTAGGTTGCAAAAGTCCAGATTAGAAACATAAGAATGAAGAGACATCTATTTACCGAAATACTTCTTTAATAACAAAAAACAGCCTTTCGGCTGTATAATTACCAGCTATTATCTCCTGAACAGGTTAATTTGGGCACTTGATAATAGCGTTCCTTATAATGGTTTCCTAATTTAAAAATATAGCCTTAAAAAATTCGTTGTGAATTTTAATGAAAATTTTAATAAACTGTAGATAACTTTCTACTTTAATATACAGGATGGTTAATCCGTCCTGTATATTCACCAAAAACTGAGTAATGATTTGAAAATTAATTATGGACTTTAAAGCTGATTCTGCTTCATCTGTAAAAATACTGAAAATCGCGAAAACAAAGGTCGTCCATATTATTGGTACCGTTTCGGACCAATTTTTCTTTCGACAAATTTTAACGATTATCAAAGACACCACTAATGTTGCAAATGCAACTAAGACCAAAAGAACATTTTGAAGCAATTAATAATTCCTGGTGCTTCATCCGTGATAAAACTTTTTCTCCAATCTTTTTCTCTTCTCCATGGTTCTCCCCACCCCAAAGAACCTGCATCACACTACCTTTTTGTTAAGTTTTCCCTGTCATTATAATTTTACTGCAATCTAAAATAATTTCCAATATCGCCATTAGCTATTATTTAATCAAATTGGTGCTTTTTTTTGAAAAACTTTAGGTGCAACTTTCCTGTTGAATATAAGGTTGTATTAATTCAATATTAATTGGAAAAAAATAGTAAAGAGGTGATGAAATGATTAATAGGGATTTTGAAAAAGCTATTTACGATAACTATAAAACATGGGAAAATTTTGAACCAGAGAAGTTTAAAGAAGGGATGCATCCTTATTTCCCTAATCGAATTAATAGTGAATGGGTATATCCACCAAAGCCAACAGTACACGCAATGTATTTCTTCGGAGAATTAAAGAAACGATTATCAAAGCTTATTACTGGTTTTGAGATGGCATTAGAAGTTTGCGTAAAGACTGATGATGATGGCGTTGTATTTATTGATATTGCTGTTTGGTACGGGGGTGAGAAACACGCAATTGAGGTGCATGGGGACACAAAGAAAATAGAGGGAATTGATAAGAAAACGGAATCGGTTGAACCTCATGGCTGGATTGTACATCATGTTTTTAACAGTCAAATTGAAGATGAAGAGTGGCTTGAAACATTGCTAAATGGGATTACTGCAAGCATTGTAAAACAAAATGAAAGTAATCTTAAAGACATTATATAAATTTCTCAATTGGGGTAATCAGATTAAAACCATCTTGTGGCTAATTCTTTTATTAAGGAATTGGTCACAGAGTTGGTCACTGATTAGAAATTTTTCAAAAGAACTAGAGGATAAGATATTTTCCCTGTGTTGTCACAATCCCAATTCTAAAGCACTTTTAAGAATGAAAAAGCATTAGAGGAAAAAAGGGTCTTTGAATTGACAGGGTAGGGGTCGGGGGTTCGAATCCCTCTCGGATCATCAGATGTGAGCTTCAGTTCCTTGGTTTAAAGGGTGGAGCTTCTTTGTTTTTTTCCTAAGTAGAGAACCCCTATGAAAATTAAAGATTAGGAATGTTATTCAATGCTATACCTTATTTCGCGAGTAGTAGACAATATATGTGTAGTGAAAAATGATGAGTAATCAGTGGGAAATAAAATAGTAGCAATGAAATCTTCGCCAAATTTAAGCAATTGCAATCTTTCCTACACCAAAAAGTTAATAAATACTATACATTAACATCAAATGCCCATCTATGATAACTCGTACTTATTATTGAAAATTCTTCTTATAACAGACATTGTAAATCTAACCATTAAAAAGGAAAATGAGAGAGAATAAAAAGTGGTTTTCCAGTTCCATCCATTTTTATATTTAACAAGTTGTGTATTTTTTTCTAGCCATAGCTCGGCAATAGTCATTGGTACACTGAAAAACAGAACTTTTATAAGGCACTTAATAAGGCGAGAATCTTTAGTATGTTGATTATAAAAGACACAAGTAATTGGGAAAAGTAAGTAATCGAACAACACACTTGTTTTAACTTGTTTTGGAAATCGGGTCGGATATTGAACATAGCCTTTATTTACAACCAGATTATCGACCAATGATGCATAGTAACTTTTTATAAAGAAAGTAAGGAGCCAGTCCTTTGCAAGTGGTTTTTTTATTAAATATATAAAAGAGCTAATACCAAAAAAATAAAGGAATTTTATAAGATTTATTTCAAATTTTTGACCCATTGTCTAGCACCTCCACAAAGATAGGTTATCCTTCATGCAGGGGGTTATACAAAGGACATTGCAAAATTAGATAAGTCCGTAATGTATAAACAAGGCTCTATTCTGATCAATTATATTGTGAACCGTTTCACTTAATCTATTGGGAGCTTATGTTGAAGTGACGCCAGTTTTTTAAGTGGATCTCAGGTATTATACTTACATCTGTTCCTGACCATCTAGTATTCTGTAGGAAACCAAGGCTTTTTGAATAAGCCTTGGTTCTTCTTTATAAGGACTACCCCCCTGTGTTACTCTTATCTAAATCAATGAATTGTTTCATCCAAATTTCCCCATAAATTCATCAATTCTAGAACATATTTATATTTTAATTGACCACTAAAACTTGTTCTGGTTAATATAATTATAATTTCCCACTGAATGGAGGGTAAAAGATTGAGGTTATTATTAATTGAAGATGAGCCAGATTCCTTAATAGGTATGAAAATGGCTATTGATTCTCTATATAATGTTGAAGTAGAATTGCTTACCTCAAATAATGCGGAAGATGCAAGAGAGGTAATCTTTAAACACTATCCTGAATTAATTATTACTGATATTATGCTTCCTGGTATATCTGGTCTTGATTTAGTTGAAGAAGTTGTAAATAGTGACTACCAACCAAAGGTTATAGTTGTAAGCGGTTTCGATGATTTTGATTATGCAAGGAGAAGTATACGCTTTGGTGCGGTTGATTATTTATTGAAACCATATAGCACAGAGGAGTTTATAGAAAAGGTAAACAGGACTCTTTCAATGATAAAAGAGGAAAAAGAACAACTTCAGTATACTGAGCAGCAGAAATCATTTGCAGAGATTGGAATACGTTCCATGAGGGACAACTATTTAATCGAGTTTTGTTTAAAAAGAACACCTCTTGAAGAACATCTCTATCATAGACTGTGTTTATGGGATATTGATTGGTTAGCGAATAAATCCTTTTCACTCCTTATTTTTGATGTAAAGGGCTATCCTGACGGAAAACCTTTTACAGAAGAAAATCAATTAAAGACTTTTGTTATAGGAAATATTATGCAGGATGTTATCCGAGATCAAATGCACTCACTCCTTTTTAAAGATCCTAAAAATCGATGTGTATTATTAACCACTATTGACGATACCGAGGAAATGGCTAGATCCATTCAAAAAAAGTTAAAGGAATATCAAAAAATCGAGTTAGCAATAGGCATTAGCACAAAGGTATCATCATTTGAGGAAATGCATGCAGCTTACAGCTCTACACTAAAAGAATTTCAAATAAGCTCTCTAACAAATCGCGAGGAATATGTAAAATCTGATCATCTAATGTCTACAGACCTTACCACTGCTAACCATTTAGCATCTTTAGTTATAAATAAGGATGAAGAAAGCATTCGTCAGGTGGTAAAAGTTTTTTTTCAACAGGTCATATTACTCGATGGACTTGAATCAAGAGACGATATCACGCGAAAAACATTAAACTACTTGTCACAAATCCTTGCAAGTATAAGTGAACAAACCTCAAAGGAACTTAAAGAAATCCCAATGAGTGTATGGGAAAAGGTGGATGAATGCACTACATTAGAAGAATATGAAAAGGTCTTATCTGAGTATTTAACGAGTGTTAGTCATGAGGTTTCAACACATGCTACCAATTCAATCATTGAAAGAGCCATTCAAATAATTCATTCTAGTTACATGGAGGATTTGAGCTTACAAATGATCGCAGACGAGCTATCCTTACATCCAGTCTGGCTAAGTCAGTTGTTTAAAAAAGAAACTGGACAAACATATATGGATTTTTTAACAGAGACGCGGATTAAAAAAGCGAAAACACTTCTAAGAGAAACAAGCATGAAAGTGTATGAGATAGCGGAAGCTGTAGGTTATCAAAATTTACAGCATTTCGGTACTATTTTTAAAAAAAGAACAAGTCAAACACCCAAAGAGTATAGGTACGGAAAATGAAAGTTAGAAAGGTAAGAATAGAAGATAATTTATTTAACAAAATGTTTGTCTTTATTACCTTATCCATTATTATTCCATTAGCATTATTAGGTTATTTATCATATGATCGATCTAAGTCTCAGTTAGAAAAGGTTACCTCTCAGCTTCTTCAAGACAATTTAGAATTGAATAAAAAGCAGGTTAATCGTTTATTAAAAGATGCAGAAAATGAATCAGAAAAAATGGTGACATCTATACAGTTACAAAAGCTCTTGCAAAGTCATCCGCCAACATCTTATGAAGAAGAAAAGGCTTTTATCAATCGGATCAGTCAACTTATTGCCCAATTAAAAGGGACGTACGGAGTATATGTCTTTCCAAAACAAATGAAATATTACCCGAATTATTTGGAGCTAATTAATGGGAGTGATTTTAAGCCAAGCACTGAATTGATGTTAAAAGCCTTTAATTTGAAAGAAAAAGGGGTTTGGTACCATTATTGGGATGAAACTTCAAAGAAGCCAGTTTTAACTTATATAAGAGCGGTTCGTTCATCCTATTATTACGAACCACTAGGTGTTATTGTTCTTAAGATTCCTGATTCACTTGTACGAGAGGAATTATCCTTCCCTTCTTCTTTTAAAAACTACAAAACAATGATTGTTGATCAAGATAAGAACATTATTTCAAGTGAAAACTCTTTGCTTTATAATGAAAAATTTATACCAGAAGGGGATTGGAATACAGCTGAAACTCAATTAAATGATCAGGGATGGAATTTAATTACTGCTCTGCCAAACAAAGAAGTGACAGGCAATATTGAACAAATAAAAAATTTTACTATGTGGATTGTCATAATCAGTATAGTGGTTGTTACGATCTATCTTGCTATTATTGTTCGTAATTTTACGATACCAATTAAAGCACTCGTCACACATATGGAAAAAGTTCGAAGTGGAGTATTAAAGCATTTCCATATGGACAGGTCTAAAAAAGATGAGATTGGGCAACTAGTTGGTGGGTTTAACCAAATGATTACAGGAATGTCTGAACTTATTGAACAAACAAAAAAGATGGAATCAGACAAGCGAAAATTTGAGCTTCAGACATTAAATCATCAAATAAATCCACATTTTTTTTATAATACATTAGATGCGATTAAGTGGAGAGCAGAAAAGGTAGATGAAAAAAATATCGCTTTAATGGTAACGAAATTAGCCAACTTACTTCGATTCAGTTTAAATAATAATAACGAGTGGACAACGGTTGAAAGAGAAATTGAGCATGCTAAGAATTATTTAGACATAGAAAAGCTCAGAAGTAATCGTTTATTTAAAGTATTTGTTCAGGTAGATCCAACGATTTTGAAATTAGAGGTCATCAAGCTAATCCTTCAACCAATCGTAGAAAATTGCATCAAGCATGGAATTAGTAACTTGCCAGAAGGTAAGGGGAAAATTCTGTTAACCGTTAAACGCATTGAACAGGATATTATCTTTATTATTGAAGATAATGGTCCAGGGCTGAATAGTAACCTAGTGGATAAAGAAAGAAATTCAAATCATGTGCATCATGGAATTGGGTTGAAAAATGTTCATAAACGACTTCAACTTCATTTTGGAACTGAGTATGGAATAATAGTTGATGAAGATCATCATGAAGGCTTTAGAGTGATCTTGCGGCATCCGGTTCATGAGGAAGAATAATGAGCTAAAAGGGGGGGAGATAATTGACTAAGCACTATACTCTCTTGATTTTTATTATTGTGAGTTCTATTATTTTAACGGCTTGCAGTCAACAATTAAGAAAGCGAGAAGAGGCTAAAGAAGAAAATAAAGAAGTCGAAGTGAAAGAACAGATATCCTTAAATGGTGTTTTTCTTAATACGACATGGGGAGAGGTAACCCAAAAGTTAGCGGAAGAATATGAGAACGAAACAGGAGTATCTGTCAATATTGAGTTAGTAGGACGTGACATGATTTTTCAAAAATTAGCTCTTTCGATCGCTGGTAATGCTAATTATGACCTTTTTAATGTTGATTACAACTGGGTGCCTGAACTTGTCTCTACAAATAGCTTACTACCCTTAGAAACCTATATAGAAAAAAACATAGTAGATATGGAAGGTTTTTTGCCTAGAGCACTAGCTCTTACACAATGGAATGGAGAAAACGGTGGATATGGTGAGGGCGGCAATATATATGGATTGCCACAGACGATACACCCTCATATCCTTTGGTACCGATCTGATTTATTTGAGCATGAAAAACTGAAATCAGAGTTTAAAGCCATATACGGGTATGACTTATCTCCGCCCAAAAAAATGCAGCAATTTCGTGATATGGCTAAATTTTTTAATGGGAAAATGGTGAACGGGAAAAAAATTTATGGCTGGGCTGGACAAGCTAGTGAAGGATTCGGCAATGTGCATACATGGTTAACATTTGTCTACTCTAACGGCGGAGATGTTATTGATTGGAATAAGATGACATCATCATTATCAACTCCAGAAGTCATAGAGGCGACAAAGACGTGGATTGACCTACTCCAATTCTCTCCTCCAGGTATAAATGATTATACCTTTTCAGAAGTATCAGCTGATGCTGCAGAAGGAAATGTTGCAATGGCTATACACTGGTCTTGGGCCGCTGATAAGGTAGACGATCGGGCATATTCTAATACTGTTGGTCAATGGGAATTTGTCCAAACACCTGCAATGAAATCATCTGTCCCACACCTTGCTGGCTGGTCAATTGTTATTCCTAGAACGTCAAAGTATCCTGAAGAAGCGTTTAAATTTATGGTTTGGTTAGAAAGTAAACAAAATGATGTTAGACAAGCTCAGATGGGCGGGGGAGATCCAGTCCGACTCTCTTCCTATTTAGTCCCAACTCTTAAGCAGTTGAAAGTTGAGGGAACTGATGTTAACAAATTTCGCCGATACGAAGCAGTAAATGAAGCAATGAAGACAGCAAAAGCTCGTCCATTTTTCCCACAGGAAGAACAATGGGAAAGTGTTGTAACCGGTTATTTACACGATGCCCAGCTAGGGAAAATGTCAGTTGAAGAAGCATTAATGAAGGCTGATGAAGCTGTAAATAATTTGTTGAGATAATTTAAAATTTTCCTCGATCCTCAGATTTCTGAGGTTTTTTTGTTGTTGAAAACCTATAATTTCCAACAGAGAAAGCGTAATCACTCATCTCTACATCTACACTAAAAATGCATGGTGAAAAATTAAATTAACCATGTTTTTTCGATTTTCAATAACCGGTAAGATAAAACTAAGAAATAAACAAGCAATACATTTTATCTAAACGAAAATGATTGCGATTACAATTTTACATTAATAAGTTCATAGAAAAGAGAGTCTTAGATGGTTAGAATCGTAGATGTTGCAAAGAAGGCAAATGTTTCCACTGCTACAGTCTCTAGAGTCATAAGTAAGCCTGATACTGTAAGAGAGGAAACAATTAACAAAGTATTAAGAGCCATTAAAGAATTAAACTATCATCCAAATGTTTTAGCACGTCAGCTAAGGACTTCAGAAACTAAAACAGTGATTGTTGTGATTCCGGATATATCTAATCCTTTCTTTTCGAAGGTTCTACGAGGAATAGAAAATCTTGCATCAGCTAATGGATATCAAGTTTTACTTGGTGATGCTGGGAATGATAGTGAACAGGAAAGTCGGTATTTAGATATGCTCCGTCAAAAAAAAGCAGACGGAATGATCTTATTAACAGCAAAGATGAAAGCAGAGCTTGTCGAAGAAATGGCAAATGAATTTCCTGTAGTACTTGCCTGTGAATATATTGAAGGCTCTTCTATTCCAACCATTTCAATCGACAATGTTAGCAGTGCTAGAAAAGCAACAGAATATTTAATTCAGTTAGGACACCGAAGAATAGGAACTATTTCTGGGCCACTTGATAGTGTATTAGGACAGGATCGATTAAAGGGTTTTTACCAGGCGATGGCAAGGTATAGCTTATCAATAGATCCAGTACTAGTACAAGAAGGCCAATTTAATTATGAAAGCGGATTTAATTTAATGAAGAAGTTTTTAGCGCTCAATAGAATCCCAACCGGAGTATTTGCAGCGAATGATGAAATGGCTTTGGGTGCCATTAGAGCCATAAGAACAATGAACCTTAGAGTACCTGAAGACATCTCGGTTATTGGATTCGATGATATTCATTTTTCTTCTATTTTCGAGCCTGCTTTGACCACAATCTCACAACCAGCTTTTGAAATAGGGTCTAAAGCGATGGAACTATTAATTATGCTAATGGATAAAAAGAGAATCGAGAAAAATCAATATATTTTAGATGACAGTCTTGTCATAAGAGAATCGTGCTCAAAAATCAATAAATCATTACAAGATTAATGTAATCGGTTACAACTATCAGTTCACTCATAACTTTTAAACCTAGTAAACAGGGGTGAAAAGTTTATTTTAATAAAGAAAATGTAATGGATTACAAAATAAAGAAATTAGATTTTCATTCATTTTCTCTAAAAGTTAAGAAAGCGATAATTTATAGCTTTGTATTGCAGTTGATTTGTAAACGATTACAAATTCCTGCCAATTGAACTTTAAAGGAGGTGGTTGTAAACGTTAGTTAAACCATACAAAAGATTAAACTACATGAAAAACATGGGGGTTATGAAATGAAAAAGAATCTATTAATTTCCGTATTAATGCTACTCGTTTTTAGCGTAATAATCGGATGTGGAAATAAGGAAGAAGCACAGACAACAGAAGGAAGCACAGAAAAAAATGAAAATTACCTCTCTGAATCAGGGCCACTAACAATAAACCCTGAGATTCCAGATATA
The DNA here is from genome assembly GCF_002577655.1 of Bacillus sp. AFS040349. Lineage (NCBI taxonomy): Bacteria > Bacillati > Bacillota > Bacilli > Caryophanales > Bacillaceae > Bacillus > Bacillus sp. AFS040349. The sequence continues at coordinate 9,752 of NZ_NUMC01000021.1, forward strand.
GAAGTTCTAGATAAAGGACCAAATGGAGAACAAGCAGTTTCTGCAAAGTCTTTACAGTTAACTGAAGAAGAGCTTCAAAAAATTAAGGATGGAAATTATAAAGCAGCCATTGTTATGCACTATTCAGGTACAGATTATATGAATGCGGCAGTTGGAGCGATGCAAGATACATTTGAAAAAATGGGAATTGAAGTTGTAGCTGTTACAGATGCACAATTTAAGGCTGAGAAACAGGTAAACGACATTGAAACGGTTTTAGCAAAAAAACCAGATATTATGATTTCGGTTCCGGTTGACGCAGTATCAACTGCACCAGCTTATAAAAAAGCAGTAGAACAAGGCGTTAAGCTAGTATTCATGGATGGAGCAGCAGAAGGTCTTGAAGCAGGTAAGGATTATATCAGTATTGTTTCCGGTGACAACTATGGAAACGGTGCTCTAGCAGCGGACATTATGGCAGAAAAAATTGGTGGCAAAGGGAAAGTAGGTATCGTTTATCACGATGTTAACTTCTTCGTAACCAAAAACCGCTCAGATGCTTTTGAAGCAACAATCAAAGAGAAATATCCTGACATTGAAATCGTAGCACAAGGTGGAATTACAGACCCGAATAAAGGAGAAGAAGTTGCTTCAGCAATGCTGACAAGAAACCCAGACATTGATGGTATTTTCGCTCCTTGGGATGTACCCGCAGAAGGTGTAATGGCAGCAGCTCGTACAGCCGGAAGAGATGACTTAGTTGTGACAACAGTTGATTTAGGTACAAATGTAGCGATTTCAATCGCATCTGATGGAATCGTTCAAGGACTAGGTGCTCAATTACCTTATGATCAAGGTGTAGCACAGGGCATTCTTTCAGGATATGCGATATTAGGTAAAGAAGCTCCTCCTTATGTTGCTTCTCCTGCCATTGAAGTAACAAAAGAAAATGTTCTTGATTCTTGGAAATTAATTTATGGGGTTGAAGCTCCTTCAACTGTTAAAGATGCATTGAAATAAGAGACTAGTAACAAGTGTATAGAGGCTATCAATTTCTTAAAGCCTCTATAACCAAAGGAAGGTGAACAAACAATGGATCAACCTATTCTTGAAATGAAGAATATAAATAAAGCGTTTAATGGTATTACGGTTCTAGACCAGGTTAACTTTTCAGTGAAAAAAGGAGAAGTACATGCCTTAATGGGTGGAAATGGTGCAGGAAAATCTACATTAATGAAAATTCTTACAGGCGTTTATACTGCAGACAGTGGAGACATTTTAATTGAAGGAAAACCTGTAAGCATTAAAAGCTTTGATGACGCAAAGGCAAATAAGATCTCAATGATCTTCCAAGAGTTTAGCTTAGTACCAACCCTTACAGTTGCCCAAAATATCTTTTTAACGAGAGAAGATAAGACATCACTTGGGCTTTTAAATGATAAAGAATGTGAAAAGAAAACAGAGGTTCTATTAAAGGAACTTGGGGTTGATATCAGCCCATCTGATGTTGTTCAAAATCTAGGAGTTGGCTATTGGCAAATGACTGAGATTGCAAAAGCACTATCTCAGGAAGCGAAAATATTGATAATGGATGAGCCAACCTCTTCGTTAACTCAAACGGAAACGGAAGTATTATTCAAGTTTATCAATCAATTAAAAGCAAAGGGTTATGCGATTATTTATATATCTCACAGAATGGATGAGATTTTCGAAATTTGTGATCGCATCACGATCTTGCGTGATGGTCAATATATTACAACCGAGGATTGTAGTGAAACTGATCTTGATACAGTTATTCAGCATATTGTAGGACAAGAATTTGACCAAGCCTTTGAATATCAAGAGAGGGAATACTCGAAAGAAGCACCGCCGATTTTTGAGGTAAAAAATGTAAGCGCTGGAGATAAGGTTCAAAATATTAATCTTAAAATACAACCTGGAGAAATAGTAGGAATTGCTGGATTGATGGGGAGTGGCCGAACGGAATTAGTTCGTTGCTTATTTGGAATTGACTCAATAGAAAGTGGTGAAATTTACGTTGATGGTCAAAAACGTTCAATTAATTCGGCTAAGGATGCAATAGACTCAGGGATTGCATTAATTCCCGAGGATCGACGTGTGCAAGGATTGGTTCTAGAACATAGTGTGAAAGACAATATGATTCTACCAATCTTATCTAAAGTGAATAAAGGATTGTTTATTGATAACAAAAAAGCAAATGAAATAAGCAATCAACTTGTCAAAAAGTTAAATGTTAAAACTGATGATATCTTTAAAAAATCAGGCCTATTGTCAGGTGGAAATCAGCAAAAAATTGTTCTTGCAAAATGGTTAGCAAATAACCCAACCGTTTTATTGCTTGATGAACCAACAATTGGTGTAGACATTGGAGCAAAAACAGAAATTATCGACATTATTAGAGAATTAGCTATTAGCGGCAAGGCCATACTTGTCATTTCATCAGAAATCCCTGAACTTCTTGCTATGAGTGATCGTGTTCTTGTGATGCATCAAGGCAAGATAAAAAAGGAACTACAACGAACTGAGATTAAATCAGAGGAGGATCTACAATATGCAATCCAAGGTTTCTAAAGTGGAAAAACCAGCATTACCTATGTTTAAGAAATTTGAATGGCGTAACTATATCGTCTATTTTGCCTTCGTAGGAGTGTTAATCTACTTTTCTATCAATTTATATGATGAAGGGTTTTTATCTTCAAGCAATCTATTAAACATTGTGAGACAAACAGCAACCATTTCTTTAATGGCACTTGCAATGACATTTGTTATCAGTACAGGTGAAATTGATCTTTCTGTTGGTTCGATAGCCGCTTTATCTTCATTAGTTGGAGCATTAGCACTACAGGCAGGCTACGGTATCATTGGCGGATTAATCGGTGGTGTTGGTACAGGTATTGTTGTTGGCCTAATTAACGGTTTACTCGTTACAAAAGTAGCAATTCCATCCTTCCTAGTAACACTAGGGACAATGGGAGCGATAAAAGGTGTTGCGATGTGGGTAACAGATACAGCTCCAGTTCCAATTGTTAACTCAAATTTCAACTTTATCTTTGGTTCTGGTGATATTGGGCCAATTCCGGTATTACTTTTATGGACGGTTGTCTTTACAATCATTGCTCATGTTTTACTACGTAAGACGTCTTTTGGAAGACAAGTATTAGCAACTGGTGGTAATGAAAGCGCTGCACGTTTCTCAGGTGTAAAGACGATGAAAATTAAGTTGCTCGTTTTCTTAGGAACAGGTGCAATGGCTGGTTTAGCGGGATTACTTTATGCAGGCCGTATGAACGCAGGAAGATTTTCATTCGGTGAAGGAGATGAGCTTTCTGTTATTGCTGCTGTCATTTTAGGTGGAACAAGTCTTTTTGGTGGAGTCGGGACAATTATTGGAACACTCGTAGGATCTTTAATGATTGGGACAATTAATAATGGACTTATCATTATGGGGCTGGATGTTAGTCAGCAAATGATTATAAAAGGAATCATCATCATTTTAGCTGTAGCTTTCGGTAAAAAAGCAATTAAGAGATAAATAGAGAAAAGGAATCATCAAGAAGAAATGACAGAGCAGGAGGATGAAACATGGATAAAATAAAGGTCGGGATTATTGGTACAGGTTTTATTGGGCCAACTCATATCGAAGCAATTAGAAGACTTGGATTTGTAGAAGTGGTTGCTTTAGCAGAAACAAGCCAGGAGCAAGCGGAAACAAAAGCTGCTGAACTTGGTATTCCACTTGCTTATGGAGATTACCGCGAAATGCTTAAAAATGATGAGATCGAGGTTGTGCATAACTGTACGCCAAATCATGTTCACTTTGCGATAAATAAGGACATCATTTTAGCCGGTAAACATGTGATATCTGAAAAGCCGTTAGCAATGAACAGTGAAGAGTCAGCAGAATTGTTGACTCTAGCTAAAACAAAAGATGTTGTTCATGGTGTGAATTTCAATTATAGACAGCATGCAAGTGTCCAAAATTTACATGCGATGATTTCAAGAGGAGATCTAGGAAAAGTCAACTTGGTGCATGGGAGCTATCTACAAGATTGGTTGTTATATGAAACGGATTTTAACTGGAGATTAGCCCCAGAGGTAGGGGGGAAATCCCGTGCTATTGCAGATATTGGCTCACATTGGTGTGATACGGTTCAATATGTAACAGGGAAAAAAATCGTAGAAGTTTTCGCTGATCTTGCCACGGTTATCCCTGTAAGAAAGAAAGCAATATCTGGCAGTAATACGTTCAGCGCGGTCAATCATGAGGAGCAGGAGTATGAGGATGTTGCCATCAATACAGAGGATTATGCATCAGTACTGGTTCGTTTTGAGGATGGCTCAAGAGGTGTTTTCACCGTTTCACAAGTAAGTGCAGGAAGAAAAAATAGACTGAGTTTTGAAATAGATGCTAGTAAGAGTTCAGTATTTTGGAATCAAGAGGAACCGGAGAAATTGTGGATTGGCCACCGCGATAAACCAAACGAAATTCTATTAGCAGATCCGAGCTTATTCTCGGCAGAAGCAAAATCGGCCATTCATCATCCGGGTGGACATAATGAAGGCTGGCCAGATGCATTAAAAAATATGATGCTAAATTTCTATACGTTTGTTAGAGAAGAAAAAAGTCTTAAAACAGATAAACCTAACTTTGCCACGTTTGAAGATGGTCACTTATCAATGTGTATTACTGATGCTATCTTAGAAAGTCACCAACAGCAGAAATGGGTGAAGGTCAAGCAAGAAAAGGAGGTCTATTCATGAAACTAGGTGTTTTTACACCACTTTATCAAAACCTCCCATTTGAAACGATGCTAGATAAAGTGAAGGAAATGGGATTAGAAACGGTTGAACTTGGGACAGGAAATTATCCTGGTAACCATCACTGTGATCCAGATGAATTACTTCAATCACCTGAAAAAGCAAAGGCGTTCATGAGAGCGATTGAAAGCAGAGGATTATCCATTAGTGGGCTTAGTTTCCATGGGAATCCTTTGCACCCTAATAAAAAGTTAGCAGATGATTCTCATGAGGTGTGGAGAAAAACAGTTCTTCTAGCTGAAAAATTAGAAATACCTGTTGTAAATGGATTCTCCGGATGTCCTGGAGATCATAATGAAGCAAAAAATCCAAACTGGGTAACATGCTCGTGGCCGCCAGAATTTACAGAAGTTTTAAATTGGCAGTGGAATGAAGTAGTGATTCCTTACTGGAAGGAAGAAGCGAAGTTTGCCAGATCACGTGGTATTCAAGTTGCGTTTGAAATGCATCCTGGATTTGTCGTTTATAACCCTGAAACATTGCTAAAGTTACGAGAACATGCAGGAGATAACATCGGAGCAAATTTTGATCCAAGTCATTTAGTTTGGCAAGGAATCGATCCAATTGCAGCGATTAAAAAGCTTGGACGTGAAAATGCGATCTTCCATTTCCATGCAAAGGACACCTATTTGGATAAAGAAAACATAAAAGTAAACGGTGTTTTAGATACGAAGCACTACAGTGAGATTTTAGACCGATCATGGACATTTCGATCAGTTGGATATGGACATGAAGAGAAATTATGGAAAGACATGATTAGTTCATTGCGAGCAGTTGGTTATGATTATGTGATCTCAATTGAACATGAAGATATGCTGGCTTCGACTGATGAAGGACTAAAAAAAGCAATCTCTCTATTAAAAGGAGCCATGTTTAAAGAAGAGCTAACTGAAATGTGGTGGGCTTAATAAAAGCAAACAATTCAACAATGGAGGCGAAACAACAATGTCAATGAAGGCTGTTTTTTTCCCAGGAGATAAAAAAGTAGAAATTCGTGAGGTAGACATTCCAACTCCTGGTCAGGGAGAAGTGTTAATTCAGTTAAAAGCATCCGCTATATGCCGTAGTGATATGAGCTTATACCATGGTACGTCTGTATTTGAAGGGACAAAAACAGGTTGTACGGTTCCAGGTCACGAGCCGGCAGGTGTGATTACAGGTGTAGGTCCAGGAGTGACAAAATTCCAAGATGGAGATCGCGTAGCTGTTTATTTAGCACTAGGCTGTGGTGAATGTGCACATTGTAAGAGTGGCTACAAAATGTTCTGTAAGGAATTTAAATGTATTGGCTTTGACTCTCATGGTGGTGACGCAGATTATATGGTAGTTCCAGCTGAAAATTGCATGAGATTACCTGATAGTATGAGTTTTGTTACAGCTGCTGTATCGACGGATGCAGTTGGTACTCTCTACCATGCTCAAAGAAGAATGAACATATCTGGAAAAGATACGCTCGTTATTTTTGGAATGGGTCCTATGGGTGGGGCTGGCGTTATGATTGCAAAAGGCTTAGGCGCAACTGTTATTGCCGTTGATATGCTTGATGAACGCCTAGAATTAGCAAAAGATCTAGCTGCTGATTACACAATTAATGGAAAAGAATTTAACGTACAAGAAGAGATTAATCGCATTACAAATGGAGCAGGTGCTGATGCAGCAATCGATTGCTCTGGAAGTCCTTATGCTGAAAATGATGCGCTAGATTGTGTGAAAGCTCATGGAAGAGTTGCGTTCATCGGTGAAAGCAAAGAAACAACCATTAAACCAAGTCAGCAATTAATTCGTAAACAAATTACTGTTATGGGCTCCTGGTATTTCCCGATTCAAGAATTTGATGAAATTACAGAATTTATTGTGAGAAAAAATCTACCTGTTGAAAAACTAGTTACACATACGTTCAAACTTGAAGAAGCAGCAGATGCATTCCGTATGTTCGATGAAAGAAAAACAGAAAAAGCTGTGTTTGTTTGGTGATAACAGAGAAGATAGTTACTTACTACGATTCTCAAAAAATAGGAGTTGATGTTGTATGTTAAAGGGCATTTCTTTCAATACATGGGTTTATAGCAGTTTTCCAGCTTGGGTACCTTCTTATCCTCTAGAGGAAGTAATTAACCGTTTATCATCATTTGGATACGATGCAATTGAAATTGGCTGCGCAAGTCCTCATGCTTGGCCAGATTATTTATCACCAGAGAGAAGACAAGAAATATTTAATCTATTAAAAGAAAAGAACTTAAAAGTTTCAGCTATGCTACCAGCTCCAGGTGGTGGTCCTGGTATGAATCCAAGCTCACCAATTAAAGAGGAAAGAGAATTTACGATTCAGCATTATAAAGATGTTGTTAGATTAGCACATGATTGGGAATGTCCAACTGTTATGTGGATTGCTGGATGGGTACCATTTGGAACATCACAGCAGGATGCTTGGAATTATAGCTTAGAAGGTTTAAGAGAAGTTGCAAATTATGCAAAAGATTTTGGCATCACGTTAGTTGTTGAACCTACTCCTGCTGATAGTAATTTAATAGAAACTGCTGATGATGCACTTCTTTTAGCCGAGGAATCAGAAATGGATAATGTGAAAGTAATGTTTGATACATTCCATGCACTTTATCGAAATGAAGTACCTAGTGATTATGTTTATCGCATGAAGGAAAAATTACACCATGTTCATATTTCGGATAATGATCGCCTTCCTCCAGGAGAAGGAAGATGTGACTTCGATGCGGTGTTAAAAGCTTTAAAGGACATTAATTATGATGGATATCTTTCAATGGAAGTTGGTTTCCATTCTAGACAATCAGAACCAGATTGGTACGCAAAAACATCAATTGAATTCTTAAAACAAAAGATATCTGAAATCTACTAAGAACTAAGGTGTGGATTCTATAATGGTTAGAATCCACCGTAAGTCTACAGTTTCATTTCTTGGCCGGGAGTATTGTTCAATATCATCATTTGAATTAGGAGGAACATAATGAAGTTAGGTTATCAAACGAACACTTGGGGAGGCGTAGTTGGCCATCCTGCAGGTGTAACGTCAGTAAAAGATGCATACTATCTTGCAAATGGCTCAACGGAGGAAGCGTTGGAAGATATTGCTGCAGCAGGCTATCAGGGCTTTGAGCTTTTTGATGGAAATCTAATGCAATATAAAGGAAAAGAAGAAGAGTTTAAGAGACTCGTTGAAAAAAATTCGTTAGACTTTATCGGAGTTTATACTGGTGGGAACTTTATCTTTCCGGACATTTTAGAAGATGAATTAGTGAAAATTGAAGAAGTTGCTGCTCTAGCATCTACTCTAGGAGCAGAGCACCTAGTTGTTGGTGGAGGAGCCGTTCGAGCTAAAGGTATTTTAGAGAGCGATTACAAAGATTTAGGTGAAGCATTAGATAAAGTCAGTCATATTGCGGAAAAATATGGTCTCATTGCTAGCTACCATCCACACTTAGGTACTTGTGTTCAGTCACCGGAACAATTAGAAAAATTAATGCCTCTAACCATGATTAACTTATGCCCAGACACAGCTCATATTGAAGCGGGTGGAGGAGATCCAGTGGAGGTCATGAGAAAATACATCGATCGTATTAAATATGTTCATCTTAAAGATTATCAAAACGGAGAGTTTTTACCATTAGGGGATGGAGATCAAGTCTTTGATGCAATGCTTAAAGTATTAGACGAAGCTCAATATGATGGGTGGATAACAGTTGAACTTGATAGCTACCAAGATCCAAAGGTTGGTGCAGAAATTAGTCGTAAATATCTTTCAAAATATGAATCTTTGACATCAAATTAAAGATTGTCCAAAACAAGGGGGACTCGATATGAAAAAGTTACTTTCTATTTTATCTATGGTTTTGTTAGCAACAATGCTAGGTCTTGTAGGATGCAGTCAAGGAAGTTCTACTACCTCTGAAACAAGTGATCAAGATCAAGGTTCAGAAGAACAAGACACAACAGAAGCATATGGTCCTATCGTCATTAACCAGGAAATTCCTGATCAAGAAATCTTAAGTAAAGGGCCTGATGGAGAGTCGGCTGTCTCCGCAAAAACACTTGAGCTAACAGAAGAGGAAGTTCAAAAGATTAAAGATGGTAACTATAAGGCAGCTATTGTCATGCACTATGCTGGAAATGACTGGGCTACAGCACAAATTGAAGGGTTGAAAGCAACATTTTCCAAAATGGGAATTGAGATAGTAGCAGTAACAGACGCGCAATTTAAAGCAGAAAAACAAGTATCAGATATTGAAACAGTATTAGCTAAAGATCCAGATATCATCGTTGGGATCCCTGTTGACCCTGTGTCTACAGCATCGGCATTTAAGAAAGCGGCTGATGCGGGTGTCAAAGTAGTCTTTATGGATAATAAGCCAAATAATTTAGAAGCTGGTAAAGATTATGTCAGTGTTGTATCTGCTGATAACTATGGCAATGGAGTTCAAGCAGCTGAAATCATGGCAGAAGAATTAGGTGGAAAAGGAAATATCGGTGTTGTTTATCATGATGCAGATTATTTTGTTACAAAGCAACGTGTTGAAGCATTTGAGAAAACAATAACAGAAAAATATCCTGACATAAAGATCGTAGAGCGTGGAGGAATTGTGGCACCTAACGATGGAGAGAAGGTTGCTTCAGGTATGTTAACAAAAAATCCAGATCTTGATGGAATGTTCGTCGTTTGGGATGTTCCTGCTGAAGGGGCATTAGCAGCAGCACGTACCGCTGGAAGGAATGACCTAGTAATCACAACAATTGACTTAGGAACAACAGTTGCCATTGATATTGCATCAGATGGAATGATTAAAGGCTTAGGCGCACAACTTCCATATGATCAAGGAATCTCAGAAGCGATCTTAGCTGGATATGGTTTGCTTGGAAAAGAAGCACCTGCATATGTAGCAGTTCCCGCATTAAAAGTAACACCGGATAATGTATTAGATTCCTGGAAACTTGTATATTCAAAAGAAGCTCCAAATACGATTCAAGAAGCTGCAAAATAATAGAAGACTAAATAATTGGAGGGAATAAATATGAAAAAATTAAACGTAGGAATGATTGGCGGAGGATTTATGGGAAAGGCACATGCTCTTGCTTACGCGGGAATGCCAATGTTTTTTTGGCCGGCACCTGCTGTCCCGCATCGTCACACGCTTGTTGACGTGACAGATGAAATTGCAAAAGAAGCAGCAGCGAAATTAGGTTTTGATAACTACTCATCTAACTGGAGAGAGGTAGTTGAAAATCCAGAGATCGACATTATTGATATAGTGACACCAAATAATTCACATGCTGAAATTGCCATTGCTGCAGCAAAAGCTGGTAAACATGTAATCTGTGAAAAACCTTTAGCTAGAGATGCTGACGAAACAAAAACAATGTTAGATGCAGTAGAAGCAGCAGGTGTAAAGCATATGGTCGCTTTTAACTACAGAAGAACACCAGCTGTTGCACTTGCGAAAAAATATATTGAAGAAGGTAGAATTGGAAACATTTTAAACTTCCGTGGAACATATCTTCAAGATTGGTCTGCAGATCCTAACTCACCATTATCATGGCGCTTCCAAAAGGAAATTGCCGGATCAGGTGCACTAGGTGACATTGGTACACATGTTATTGATTTTGCCCGCTACTTAGTTGGGGAAATCACAGATGTCAATGCCGTATCAAAAACGTGGATCCCAGAAAGACCAGTTCAATCAGGCGGCGCAGACAAATTAGGTACAGTAAAAAGTGCAGGAGATGTTCCTAAAGGTAAAGTAGACGTAGATGATGAAATCACAACATTAGTCAAATTTGAAAATGGTGCAGTTGGAAGCATTGAAGCAACTCGTAATGCATGGGGACGCAATAACTTCCTAACATTTGAAATCCACGGTGATAAGGGTTCTATCTATTTTAACTATGAGCGTCGTGATGAGCTCCAAGTATGCTTCTCAGACGATCCAGGAGATGCAAAAGGGTTCAGAACAGTTTACACTGGACCAGCTCATCCATACGGTGAAGGCTTATGGCCAATTCCTGCATTAGGGATTGGTTACGGTGAAACAAAGATTATTGAAGCGTATGACTTTATTAAATCAATTGTGGATGATACAACAGTTTCTCCTAACTTTGACGATGGATATCGAATTGCTGTTATTAGTGATGCGATTCTTGAATCAGCTGAAAAAGGTCAGTGGGTGAATCTTGAAAAATCACCTGTAAAAACAAATTAAGTTTTTACATCGAAGACCGCCAGGGATTAATTTCTGGCGGTTTTTTTAATGCTATTTCTGGGCTTTATATTGTACTAAAATAAGGATTAGTTGAGGTTTATTATATGCAAAAGAGTGATATCATGGATGCCAAACTAGGTGGGTGCGGGGAATATTTCAAGTATTCTTACTCAATATAGGTCAAACTCTCTGCTAAAAAAGACATCCCATTTTTGGAATGCCTTTTTACTAGTTATTCTCATTCGTAGCAATATCCTTCACAACATCCTCTAGTGTTACGCTCCTCAACATATTCTCCATAGCTAACTGAGCTGATGTGAACAATGGTTCGATTGTATTCTGAATGTTCCTACCTACAGGACATTTTGGATTTGGGTTTTCATGGATGCTAAATAGCTCTTTTTCCTGTACTACATTCACTGCTTTATAAACGTCAAACAGTGTAATATCATATAATTCTTTTGAGAGTTTAGCCCCTGCAATACCTGGTTTTACCTCGATTAAACCAGCGTTTTTTAACATTCCCATGAGTTTTCTGATCACTGCTGAGTTTGTGTTCACACTGGATGCTAAAAATTCAGAAGACGTTATCCCTTCTTTATTTAATTCAATTAAAGCTAATATATGAATGCCGACAGCGAATCTGCTGCTGATGGACATGTTCAGTCACCACCCTTGCGAACAAATCTGTTTACTAATTTTAAGTGTAATTAATTTGATTACAAGTTTATTATACCAAATTACGAAGAAAATAATATATGGAACCTTACCTGTTGACAAAATGATTACATGTAACTAAAATAAATACATGTAATCAAATTTGTTACAAGTGAGACCGAACTGGAGGAATATAAATGAAAATATTAGTTACAGGAGCTACTGGAAAATTAGGATCTAAGGTTGTGGAGACATTATTAACATCCATACCTGCGAGTGAGCTGGCGGTGAGTGTTCGAGATCCTGAGAAAGCAGAAGGACTTCGAGCTCGTGGAGTAGAGGTTCGAAAAGGTGATTTTGACCATCCAGAAACATTAGATGATGCTTTTAAAGGGATTGATCGTTTATTAATTATTTCTGCAGATGGTGATAATGATACAAGAATTCGTCAACATACAAATGCAGTGAAAGCAGCTGAACGTGCAGGGATAAAATTTATTGCATACACGAGTATCGCAAATGCAACAGAAAGCAAAAATTTAATGGCTCCACCTCATGTTGCGACAGAAGCAGCCATCATGAAGTCAGGTATTCCGTATTCTTTCTTGCGTAATAATTGGTATTTGGAAAACGAAATTGGTAGCATTCAAGGTGTTATGGCAGGAGCTCCATGGATAACTTCTGCTGGAGCTGGTAAAGTTGGTTGGGCACTACAACAAGATTATGCAGATGCAGCGGCAGCAGTTCTTTTAGGTGAAGGGAACGAAAATACAGTTTATGAACTTTCTGGCCCTCTTTTAACTCAAGAAGAATTAGTAAAAGCTATTGGTGCTGTATTAGGCAAAGAAATACCGGTACAACAAGTTGGTGACGAAGAATATGCCGAAATGATGAAAGGCTTAGGTTTACCTGAATTTGTCATTCCGATTGTAGTAGGAATTCAAGAAAGCATTCGAAATGGTTCACTTGAAATTGAAAGCAATGATTTTGAAAAAGTTCTTGGTCGCCCAATTACGCCAATCAAAGAGGCACTTACACAAATTGTAAATGAAAACGCTCAATCAAAATAAAATAGATAATTCCAAAAATTAATCATGTAGATAAACCGACCTTCGAACGAGAAAAGGTCGGTTTTTTAATTAAGGAGGTATAAAAAGTTGATACGGAGTTTTGTTGAATAACAACTACAACAAATTAGGGCTTACCTGGAAATATAAAAAATTTAACCGGTAAAACTAGTCAAACCTAATAATAAGACCGTTTTATTCTAATAACTATATTAATATTGCGCTATTTGATAATGTTAAGTAGTTGACCACATACTCCTAATTGCACAGAATTTATTACTTTAATTTTTATTAACTTATTTTCTATAAAAAGTCGAAAACGTTGATTTTTCATTAGTTTAATCCATATTTATCGCTACCCAATTTTAAAAGAGGAGGGGCCAAACTAAACGGATATAAATGAAACGTCTAAAATCATTTTTATGCAAGGGTTTGAGGCGTTTTTTTGCCGACCATCCTATAGAGGGACATAGGGACAGTTACCTGAAGTGCACCCCAATTGTTTGATACACTTAACAATTGGAGGTGCTTTTTTTCATGAAGAAATATCCCTTAGAAATAATACTAGCAGCTGTTACTACCTACCTTGAAGGTGTAGAATCTATAAGGAAAATAGCTAAAAAGTACAACGTTAGTAAATCCATGTTGCATAGGTGGGTAGTGAAATTCATGGCGTAGCTGGCTTACAAGAATCCTATACAAATTATTCTGTTAAGTTTAAAATGAACGTACTTAACTACATGAACGAGATGGGAGCGTCCATCGAAGAAGCTACCGCAGTATTTAATGTTTCTTCCTCTTCTGCCGTGTACCGGTGGAAGGTTTTATTTGAAACACAGGGAATTGACGCTCTTCAACAAAAGGAAAAGGAGCGTTCAACATCTATGTGGAAAAAATCTAATAATAAACCAGTAGAGGGATCAGAAGAAGCACTACGTGCTGAAATAGAAAAGCTTAAGATGGAAAATGCATATTTAAAAAAGTTACAAGCCTTAATAAAGAAAAACTTACAGATAAAGACAAAGCGCAAGTGATCTATGAATTAAGGCATGAATATAAAATTATTGAATTAATAAAAATCGCTGATATTCCACGTAGCACATATTATTATTATTGGATAAAACAAATAGATGTCCAGATAAATATAGTGAAGTAAAGAAAGAAATTCAAAAGATTTATGAAGAAAATTAAGGGCGATATGGCTATCGTCGTATTACGTTGGCATTACGTAATCAGAAAATCATCCTAAATCATAAAACAGTCCGTCGCTTAATGAATTTGGGATTAAAGTGTTTAGTTCGGATGAAAAAATACCGTTAGTATCGGGGAGCAATAGGTAAAATTGCACCTAATATTTTAAATTGTACAAAACTAGGAATATACAATATTTCACCCCATTTCCTTCGCCATCTTAATAAAGGTTTTCACTAAAGGTGATTGATCGTTTCGTCGCCAAGAAACACCCATGGAAGCAACAGGTAATTGATCTTTGAGATCCATGTATACAACATCTTGAGTATGCAAGTTTATTGCCGATTTTGGAACCACTGCGATTCCTAAACCAGCTGCAACTAAACCAATGACGGTTTGGAACTCGAGGGCTTCTTGGTGAATGACAGGGTTACATAATTTCAGAATGTCGTTATAGAGTCCGTCCCATGTTTTCCGAGATAGCATGACAAATGGGTAGTGATTAAGATCTGAAAGGGAAATGGTTTTCTTCTCCAATAATGGGTGTTGTTTAGGAACCGCCAACACGCAAGGGGAAGTGGATACAATTTCAGTACGTATTATATCGTAATTAACAGGAGGACGTACAAAACCTACATCAATTTCCTCCTGTCGTAATGCCTCAATTTGGACGGGTGTGGCCATTTCATGAAGCTGTACTTGGACATCTGGATACAAACTTCGAAATTCTCGTAGAACATAAGGAAGGATGTCATAGGTTGCAGATCCAACAAAGCCTATTCTGAGTTTTCCGGTTTCTCCGCGATGTGTACGTTGGGCAATCTCCACAGCATGATCAATATGGTCGATTATTTTGCGAACTTCTTCTGAAAATATTTTCCCAGCATCAGTTAACTCTACATGTCGGTTATTTCGATAAAAAAGGTCAATCCCTAGCTCTTTTTCTAAATTTTGGATTTGTAAGCTTAAGGGCGGTTGTGTGATACGAAGACGTTCAGCCGCGCGGCTAAAATTTAATTCTTCAGCTACAGTAAGAAAATAATGCAGTTGGCGGAGCTCCATTGATTATCACCTGCTTTACAGTTATATGTTTTTTATATCATTGTAATATAAATTATATATTTTACAAATATATTCTACCGGGATAAAATTAAAGCATAAAGGTGATGAGGAGGATTACATATGACTACAAATAAACAACCTGGACAATTTTCTGTTGGAACGATCAATGAAAACTGGACTGGTGATGCTCGTTTTTATGAATATACGACAGCTGCTGATCCGGTTGGAAGCAGTATCATTAGTCCGATCCCAGCTAAGGAGTTTGGACCTCAAATATATAACTCAGGTGAAACACGTATCATTCAATTGGATCTATCTAGTGATTTACGAACAAAATACCCAGCAACAAGTCCATCACTTCTAGCAAACTTTATTCGAATTAATGCTGGAGATTCCATCAAAACACAACCGAATGCAACTAGTGAATTATATTATATTATTTCTGGTGCAGGCACAACAGAGGTAAATGGAGAATCAATTGACTGGAAGGAAGGAGATTTCGTAACTCTTCCATCTGGTTCAGTAAGTACTCACACAGCGATGCAAGATACAACGATTTACTATATTTTAGATACTCCACTTCTTGATTATTTAGGGGTAAAAGCTACAGATGCACGTTTTAAGCCAACGGTATTTACCGCTGAACAAGCGAAGGAAAAATTGAATGAAGTTGCGAATGCACCAGATGCTCATTTGAAAAATCGTATTTCTATCCTATTAAACAACCAAAAATTTGATCAAACATTAACGATTACACATGTATTATGGGCAATGTTTGGTATTGTGCCTGTCGGATCCAATCAAGCTCCTCATAGCCATAAGTCGGTAGCTCTTGATTTTGTTGCTTATGCTGCACCGGGAACTTATACATTAGTTGGAGATAAGATTGATCCTGTTACAAAACAAATTATTGACCCTATTCGTATCGAGTGGGAAACAGGAAAGGCGTTTGTTACTCCGCCGGGATTATGGCACTCTCATCACAATGAATCCGGGGAGCCTGCCTACATTATCCCAATCCAAGATGCAGGTCTGCAAACATATCTTCGTACGTTGGATATCCAATTTACTCACTATGATCAAGGATAAAGACACCAAAAACACCCTTTAGGGTGTTTTTTTAGAGAGGTAAGAAAGTATATAATTTTCAACTTAGTTTTGGTGTCTAGCTCCAGGCGCCATCGACTCTAGGTCTAGTCAAATAGGAATTGAAGGTAAATTTGAGCACCTTTTATTCCTATTCGGCTTATGCTTGTCGACGATTAGGGGCGCCTTGCGCTTTTCTAAAGAGGAGGAATGAAAATGAAAGTAGCTAAGTTTTGTGAACGCAATATTGAAGTAACTGATGCTGGTAAAGTAAAAGATATTCTTCGGCGTGATTATCAAGACGAAGTAGATGTCGTCGTCGTCGATTGCTTTAGGCGTTGTTTGGAATGCAGGGTGAAACCGTTTTGTCGGATCCAATTAACAACAATTGAAGCAAATGATGGGGATATCTTGGTAACTAAAATAATACAAAGTGTACGTAGAGAAACTTTTAGCTAGGCATAATAGGCTGGAAACATTCCGTTTCTTTAAACGGCTTTTTCAACCCATTATGCCTTTAAAGAAAATGTTGTTATAGAGTCAAAATTATTACATTTATATTGGGAGGAGAACGGGTTGATACGGAATATTGGAGGCATTATTTTTCAACTTGTTATATTGTGGGGAATTAATCAACTCGGCTATTTCATAGTAAGTTGGACTAAGCTTCCATTACCAGGAAATGTGATGGGGATGCTTATTCTAATTATCTTGTTAGGGACTGGTATTTTCCCGTTATCACTTATAGAAAAAGCAGCAACTTTTCTAATCAAACATTTAGCTTTCTTTTTTATCCCAATAGCAGTTGGATTAATCCAATTTGGTGATTTATTTTTAGAGTACGGTATTTTGTTGGGGATTGCCATTACGATAAGTGCATTGGTTGGAATATATGTAACAGGTTTTGTTACTCAATTTTTATCTAAAAGGAAGGGGGAGAAAAGTTTATGATGATGATTGTAACCCCAATTTTTATTACTATTACTATAGGGGTCTACCTACTTTCAAGAATAATTGCAAGAAAATATCCACTACCTTTTACAACACCTGTTTTCTTTAGTGCATCGACGATTATTTTGCTTCTGCTTACTACAGGAATCCCATATGAACAATATGAACCGGCAAAGAAGGTTATTACATACCTTTTAGGACCCGCAACAGTCGCTTTAGCTGTTCCATTATATAAAAATCGAAAATTGATCATACGATATAGCCTTGCAGCTGGTGCTGGGCTTGTACTTGGAACTGTCGCGACGATTTTATCAATTGTGTGGATTGCCAAACAATTTCAGTTGACGGATACGATCATTGCATCTCTTAGTGTAAAGTCAGCAACTGTTCCAATTGCCATTGAAGTAGCGAATATGATATATGGAGATTTATCCTTGACTGCAGCCTTTGTTGTTGCGACTGGAATCATCGGTGGAATGATTGGGCCATGGTTTTTAGATGCAACGAAAATTACAGATCCATTATCACGTGGATTGTCTATGGGAGCGATTGCTCATGGACAAGGAACAGCAGAAATTGCCAGGGAAGGACAGTTACAAGGCGCTGTTGCAGGTATGGCAATGGTATTAGCGGCGATTTTCACATCTATTTTTGCTCCAGTGTTATTTTCATTTTTGTTAAGTCTCTAAATAATTTTGATGGGGAACACTCACTTAAGACAGGAAATCAAGATGTTTCATTTTATCTATAGATGTTTAACAGAATTCTTTATTTAGTTCTGGCGCAAATGATCTATCAATTCTATGTTTTCATTACACCAGAACTAAATATGACATCTTTCTTATCTGACAGAAGACTGCTCGGCTTCAAGCAGCAGGTCCGCAATATGGACGGCACGCACTTTACCTGTAAGGCCTTCTCGTTCAATACCGAGTTTCATTTGCAGTAAACATCCGGGATTTGCGGTGACGATTGTCGCTGCTTCTGTTTGTTTAGTTGCTTTCATTTTAGAGTCAAGAATCTTCATCGACATTTCAGATTCAACAATATTATAGATTCCAGCTGAACCACAGCACTGATCAGCGTTCTGCATTTCACGATATTCAATATTATTTATAGATTTTAATAGGGTACGAGGTTGTGATGATGTTTTCATCACATTCCTTAAATGGCATGAATCTTGATAAGTAATCACCTGTGAAGGTAGACTTAAATTCCGCTTATGGAACTCTAAGTCAACTAAAATACTTGAAATATCTTTTAGCTTACTTGAAAATTGTTTAGCCCGTTCTGCCCACTCTGTTTCGTCTTTTAGAAGGTGACCATAATCTATTAAAAATGCGCCGCAGCCGCCGGCATTCGTAATAATGTAATCAACATTCAACTCTTCAAAGGCAGTAATATTACGTTTTGCAAGCTCCTTTGCTGTGTTTTTTTCCCCGCTATGTCCGTGCAAGGCTCCGCAGCATGCCTGTTCTGTAGGTATGACAATTTCACAACCTACTAACTGTAAAAGCTTCATTGTAGAATCATTTGTTCTCATAAACATTGTATCCATTAAGCAGCCAGAGAAAAAGGCAACACGCTTTTTTACAGATGCTTGAGCTGGAAGGTAAGAAGGACGATTCTTCATCTCTTTTATAGTTGGAATTTCCGGTAGAACCTTTTCCATTGATGACAAGCTATCGGGTAATACCTTCATCATTCCGCTAGTCCGGACAACACGCTGTAAGCCAGAGCGCTGATAGAAGCCGATTAGTCCTGTTAATGTACGCATACGGTTTGGAAAAGGAAAAAGTCCTTCAAATACTGCTTTGCGAATCGTTCTGACCGGTAAAGAGTGTTTTTTGTTTTGATTAATAATATCGCGCGCTTCTTCAAGTAAATGGCCGTAGTTTACTCCTGATGGACAAACCGGTTCACAAGCTCTACAGCCTAAACACATGTTAAGTGAACGTTCTACATCTTCATCAGGTTCGATGATCCCATCTACAACTGCTTTCATTACAGCAATACGTCCCCTCGGTGAATGTGACTCTTGATAACCCGATTCAATATAAGTAGGGCAAGTAGGTAAACAAAAGCCGCAACGCATGCAATTTAGAAGGTCGTCTTCATTCATTCTCTCTTTGAATTGTTGTTGAATGTTTTCGCGTTCTTTTACTGTTGTCATCTTGTAACCACCACTCGTTTTCTTGTGTCTTTTGCAAATACTTTACCAGGATTCATAATATTATTAGGATCAAAGGAATCTTTAATTGCCCTCATTGCTGCAATGCCAGTCTCACCAAGCTTTAATTCTAAGTATGGTGCTTTCATCACCCCGACACCGTGTTCACCTGTAATCGTTCCTCCGAGCTCAATAGCTTTTTGGAAAATTTCCTCAAATGCTTTTTCAACACGTTCAATTTCTTCATGATTACGAACATCTGTTAAACATGTAGGATGGAGGTTTCCGTCACCAGCATGACCAAAGGTACAGATGTTGACGTTGTACTTTTCAGCAATTTCATTTGTAGCTTTTACCATTTTTGCAATTTCAGAGCGTGGAACCGTTGCATCCTCTAAAATGGTTGTTGGCTTCAGCCTTGCTAAAGCAGAAAGTGCAGATCGACGTGCTGTTCTAAGACCGTCAGCTTCTGCTTCAGATTCAGCTATTTTTACAGATACAGCATTTTCGTGTTCACATATAGTCGCCATTCTTTCCATATCACGTTTCACAACTTCGATTGGACCATCTTGTTCCATTAAGAGGACAGCTTTTACATCTGTCGGTAGGCCAATTTGAGCGTGCGCCTCGACTACCTCCAGTGTTGGCTGATCTAGGAATTCAAGTGTTGTTGGTATGATTTTACTTGCAATAATCTTTGAGACTGTTTTTGCTGCAGCTTCAAGATCTTGATAAAGTGCAAGCATCGTCATCTTAGCTTCAGGCATTGGGATTAGTTTAAGTGTTGCTTCCGTAATAATCCCAAGAGTACCTTCTGACCCTACAAATAGACGGGTTAAGTCATAACCAGCAACATCTTTTGCAAGCTTACCTCCAGTTTTGATGATCTCTCCGTTTGCTAATACAATTTCTAACGCCATCACATAGTCGCGTGTTACACCATATTTAAGACCACGAAGCCCTCCAGAATTTTCATTAATGTTGCCGCCAATCGTTGATATTTTCATAGAGCTAGGATCAGGCGGGTAAAATAAGCCTTTTTCTTCAACTGCATGAATCATATCTAACGTTATGACCCCGGGTTGTACTGTTACAGTAAGGTTTTCCTCATCTATTTCTACAATTGAATTCATATGTTTAAAAAGGATGACAATTCCACCCTCTGTTGGACAAGTACCTGCACAAAGATTTGTTCCCGATCCTCTTGGGACAATAGGAATGCTATTTTCGTTGCATATTCTAACAATCTCAGAAACTTCATGAGTATTCCGAGGGGCAATTACCGCGTCAGGCATTGACTGAAATTGTGGAGTAGCATCATAGGAATAAACGAGTCTGCCTACTTTTGAGTCATCATAGTTTTCGGAACCTACTATTTTACATAGTTTTAACTTTATTTCATTTGTTATCAAAAAAACCAATCCTTCCGGTAGTAAAGTGAAGAAATTACGACTTTTTCTCAAATAGCTTAATTAAATCATAAAAGAAAAAAGTATAATTAAATATAGTTAATCCTCTTAAATTTAAACGTTTTCAAAACTTATTTTTGGATGATTATCCAAAAATATAGTAGCAAGGTATAATGTTGTCATATCATGGAAATCTCTCGGGTTTAGATTTGTTATTTGTTCAATTCTTTTTAATCTGTAGTGAAGGGTGTTGATATGAATATGAAGCTCATCCGCCGTATTTTTAAACGATTGATTCTTGACGATGAAAGTTTTGAGCGTATCTAATAACTCACTGTCTTCTACGATCGTTCCAATTGTACGGTTAACAAATTCAATACGCGTTTGCTCTTTAATATCTTGTATGCACATTTCTAATCGCAGATCATCATCAAAAACAATGCCAGTTGTTCGCTTAGCAACAGCTAAGGCTCTTTCAGCCTGCTCAAATGATTGATAAACATAACTTGCTGAGACAACATGACCAATTCCGATTGAAATAGATTGGTTATATTTTTCTTTGAAAAATGTTTTTAGTTGTTGAGTGTAATAAAGGATTTTTTCTTTTTTTTCTTTTCCTGTTACTCCATGTAATAAAATAAATCGTTCATTGCCCCATCGTACAAAGACATCCTTGCTGTCCGTCATAAATGTCTGCATGACATCCTGCCAGACATTTCGCTGGATTAAGTTTTCATTATCATGCAAATAATGACCCATAATTACTTGTCTATCGATACTTAAATCCACCCCAAGTAATTCTGCTTGATCTTTAAAAGCTTTTGACCATTCTTTTTGTTGAATCCAATCAAAAACAAAAGCTTCAAGTGTGCGTGACTGCCATTCTATTTGTTCTGAATAGTAACTTTCTTTAATGAGTAACTCTGTCATTTTTCTTAGAACTTCACCATACTGTGAAACTTTTTTCGGATTTCCTGTAATTCCTATTACACCGACAATTTGTTGCTGAAAGAAAACAGGTAAATTGATACCAGCCTTAACGCCCTTTAAAATACTTTGATCTTTTTCTGTTATAATCACTTTATTTCGTTCACGATAAGAGGCAAGGGCCCCCTCATGAAATGAACCGATTCTGCTTTCATCAGTACTAGCAATAATAATGCCATTTATATCAACAACTATTAAATCTTCATCTAGTAACCTTCTTACTTCTGAAATTATGTTTTTGGCTAATGAAGGTCGTAACATTGTTCACTCTCCATATCTATTAAATATTGCTTTTTAATAATAAAAAACGATATATAGGTGTGTCCTATATATCGTTTTTATTTATTTTTTTTCTACGCCGTGAATGACTTCGGACTTTTTGCATCTTTTGTACGTTTTCCTTTATTTGAGATCATTAGAAGAATAAAACCAATTACGACTGCTCCGTAGATAAAGAACCAGAAGCTGAAGCCTCCTGCAATCACCGCCATACCCAGTGTTCCAGCCGCCAATACATAGTATGTCATTGGAATCAGTGCTTTTCGAATTAGTGCCCCTTCTTGACCGACTAAACCAACTGTTGCAGATGCAGCTACTACATTGTGAACGCAAATCATATTTCCTGCTGCACCGCCA
Source organism: Bacillus sp. AFS040349 (assembly GCF_002577655.1). Lineage (NCBI taxonomy): Bacteria > Bacillati > Bacillota > Bacilli > Caryophanales > Bacillaceae > Bacillus > Bacillus sp. AFS040349. The sequence goes on from NZ_NUMC01000021.1 coordinate 32,010, forward strand.
ATTGCTTGAAGGGCAACCACATAGCTTGCCCCATCAGCGGATAGGCCAATGCTCTCAGCAGTTCCAAACTGAAATAATGAGAACATCATATTACTAAAGGTATTACTTCCTGCTATGAAAGCTCCAAGTGCCCCTATTGTTGGAGCGAATACAGGCCATAATGAACCGGTTAAATTCGATACACCTTCCGCTAAAACAAGTGGCATACTTGCTAATTCCTCTGTTTGTGTATTAATAAAGATTTTAATCATTGGTACAGCAAAGATTAAGGCCGCTCCAGCAGTTACAACTGTTTTAAACGAATCTGACCATGCTTTCATATAATCTTTTGCTTTCATACCGTGTAAGAAATATGTAATGATAGATACGACGATAAAAATAGCACCCGGTAAATATAGCGGAGTAGATTTAATTGCAATTCCTGAACCAAATACATCTTCAATTAAAATCGTTACATTAGTATGTGTAATTAAAGCTTTTACTTCTTCGATAACCCTTGTCATAACTAATAAAACGGCAACTAACAAATATGGAACCCAAGCCATTACTAACGAAATCTTTTTATTACCTTCTATGACTTTTGGTTGTTCATGGTTTAATTTACCAATCCAATCCTTTTCCCATTGACTACGATCTTCAAAATCAAAAATCTCTTCCTTCTTTGGCATAAATAAACCAGCTTTTGCCGATGGAATGACGATTAATAATCCAATTAATGCCCCTATTAGAGAGGGAAACTCTGGACCAAGGAATAGGGCAATAAAATAATATGGAGCCGTAAAAGCGATTCCAGCAAATAAAGCAAACTTCCATACCTTTAAGCCTTCCGTAAACGAACGGGTTTTACTGAAGAAACGAGTTAACATTCCAACCATAATAAGTGGAATTAAAAATCCTACAATGGCATGAAAAAGTCCTACATTAGCGACAATTTGTAATAAATATTCACTATATTCCATTGAACCAATTGATGCTAATACTGTGGGTTGATCAATTAGACCACCGTTAACACCGACAAGAAGCGGTGTTCCAATTGCTCCAAAAGACACCGGTGTACTTTGGATGATTAAAGCAACTAAAACAGCTGCCATAGCTGGAAACCCAATGGCTACTAGTAGAGGGGCTGCAATAGCTGCAGGTGTACCAAAACCTGCTGCACCTTCGATGAATGCCCCGAACAACCAAGCGATAATGATTGCTTGAATTCTTCTGTCGGGAGAGATCGTAATAAATCCTTGGCGGATTGTAGAAATGGCTCCACTTTCCTTTACTGTGTTTAATAAAAGAACGGCACCGAATACAATAAACATGACATCTATCGCGGTACCAACACCATTAAGAGCTGCTCCGGCTACAACATTTGCTTTTGTTCCCCAGAAAAACACAGCTGTTAAAGCGGTTACAATAAGTGAAATAGGCATTGCGCGAGTTGCTGGCCATTTCAAAATAACCAGAAATAAAAAAATCGAAAAAATAGGTACTAAAGCAATTAAAGATAAAATTCCAACGTTCATCCATCTTACCTCCTTTAATCTTACCTTGATTTAAAATCTGTTAGGTCAAAAATGTAATAAGATAATTATCGTTATGTAAATAACTGATCATAGAGTCATCGGATGACTTAATATTAATGTAAGCGTAACCAAAAATCAACAAAAATTTTTAAAAATAATGATAGTGTAAACTTATCGTAGTTATTGAATAGGTAAAATTTTTTCTCATATTATTAATTTGAGTAACAATTTAATAGTATAATTTAAATAGTTGGTATAATTGTGGATTTTAACAGGGGTGAAGTAATGGAATATAAACAAATTAAACCTAGAAAGATAAATGAAGAAGTTGCAGAAGCTCTTTTAGAAATGATCAAAAATGGAGAGCTAAAACCTGGAGATAAATTGAATTCTGTTCAACAGTTGGCTGAAAGCTTTAATGTGGGACGGTCAGCAGTTCGTGAGGCACTTAGTGCATTACGAGCGATGGGTTTAGTTGAAATGAAGCAAGGGGAAGGCACATATATTCGAGAGTTTGATCCGATGATGCTAACGTTGCCTTTATCAACGGCAGTTCTAATGAATGAAACAGATATCGTTCATTTATTAGAGGTTCGTAAAATTTTAGAGGTTGGTGCAGCGGGTTCAGCAGCTATAAATCGGAAAGAAGAAGATTTGAAAATAATGTCTGAGCTAATAGAAGTAATGAGAGAAGGACTCAGTGATGAGGAACTCGGTGAAAAAGCGGACCTTAAGTTTCATCTTGCCATAGCAGATGCAACGCATAATCCAATATTAAAAGGATTAATGAGCAATGTTTCTGGAATGATGGTTGAATCTATGAGGGAGACGCGTCGATTGTGGCTTTTTTCAAAGCAAGCAACGACTGAACGGCTGTATCAAGACCATTCGAGAATTTATCAAGCCATTAAGGATCAGGATGCAATTCAAGCTCAAAAGCTTATCATTGAGCACTTAGAAAATGTTGAAAACGTGTTGAAAAAATATTATCAAGACAAAAAAGGAAGTTCCTAATTGTAGAGGAGCTTCTTATTTTTTTGTACTGAAATTTCAGGTCATCAGATGACCGGTTGACATATCATTATCAATATATTAAATTGATTAATAGAAAGCGTTTTCTATTTTGGTGAGGTGATAATCATGAAAGTGACATTATTTGTTACTTGTTTAGTAGATATGTTTGAAACATCGGTTGGAAGAGCAACCGTTGAACTGCTTGAGAGATTAGGCTGTGAGGTTGATTTTCCAGAAAAACAAATATGCTGCGGACAACCGGCATATAACAGTGGGTATGTAAAAGATTCGAAGGAAGCGATGAAGCGAATGATACAAACCTTTGAGAATTCGGAGTATGTTGTAACCCCTTCTGGATCATGTGCAACAATGTTTCGTGAATACCCACATGTTTTTGCAGGGGATGCTTTGTGGGAGGAACGAGCCATCAAACTTGCTAATAGAACGTATGAGCTGACACAGTTTATTGTTGATGTACTGAAAGTAGAAAATGTTGGGGCAAAGCTCAAGGGGAAAGCAACATTGCACAAATCATGTCATATGACTCGTTTATTAGGAGTAAGGGAAGCACCTACTAAACTTTTAGAAAATGTAGAAGGCTTAGAATACATACCACTAAGTAATAGTCATGATTGCTGTGGGTTTGGTGGTACCTTTTCAGTGAAAATGGGTAATATCTCTGAGCAAATGGTTGATGAGAAGGTTAAAAAGGTTGAGGAGACTGAAGCAGACTATTTAATTGGCGCAGATTGCGGGTGTTTGCTGAACATCGGCGGACGAATTGAACGACAAGGCAAGCCAATTAAGGTAATGCATATCGCAGAAGTTTTGAATAGCAAATAAGAAGGGAGATGGAAGTTAATGGCGATGAAAATCGGAACAGGCGAGTTTAAAGAACGTGTTGAGAATGGCATTAATAATACGTTTATGCGCGGGGCAGTCTCTGGTGCACAAGAACGCCTTAGCACAAGACGAATTGAAGCGGCAAAAGAACTCGGTAACTGGGAAGAGTGGCGGGCACTTGGTGAAGAAATTCGCCAACATACGCTCGATAATCTTGATTACTATTTAAAGCAATTTAGTGAAAAGGTTGCTGAACGTGGAGGACATGTCTTTTTTGCAGAAACTCCTGATGAAGCAAATCAATATATAAAAGATGTTATTAAGAAAAAGAATGGTAAAAAGATTGTTAAATCCAAATCAATGGTAACGGAAGAAATTAATATGAATCAATGTTTAGAAGAAGAGGGATGTGAAGTCATTGAGACAGACCTAGGAGAGTATATTTTACAGGTGGATGACCATGATCCGCCTTCCCATATAGTTACTCCTGCACTACATAAAAACAAAGAACAAATCCGTGATGTATTTAAAGAAAAATTAGCCTATACAAAAACAGAAAAGCCTGAGGAGCTTGCATTACATGCACGTGAAATGTTAAGAAAAGAATTTTTATCAGCTGATATCGGTGTGACTGGTTGTAACTTTGCGATAGCGGAATCAGGTTCGATAAGTCTTGTGACAAATGAAGGTAATGCAAGACTAGTCTCAGCCCTTCCTAAGACACAAATTACTGTTATGGGAATGGAGCGGATTGTACCAACTTTTGCTGAATTTGAAGTTTTAGTGAGCTTGTTAACCAGAAGTGCTGTAGGGCAGAAATTGACAAGTTATGTAACCGCATTAACAGGTCCGAAGCAAGCTGGAGATGTAGACGGACCTGAAGATTTTCACGTTGTCATTGTGGATAATGGTCGCTCAAAAATATTAGGAACAGAATTCCAATCTATTTTACAATGCATCCGTTGTGCTGCATGTGTGAATGTTTGTCCGGTTTACCGTCATGTCGGAGGGCATTCCTATGGTTCAATTTATTCAGGACCAATTGGAGCGGTTCTTTCACCGCTACTCGGTGGCTACGAAGAGTATAAGGAGCTTCCATATGCATCTACACTTTGCGGAGCCTGTACAGAAGTTTGTCCAGTCAAGATTCCATTGCACGAATTACTCCACAAACATCGTCAGGTTATTGTTGAAAGAGAAGGGAAAGCACCGATTTCTGAAAAATTTGCGATGAAGGCTTTTGGACTAGGTTCTGCGTCAACTCCTCTTTACAATTTAGGTTCAAGACTAGCACCTACTGCAATGAGCCCTTTTGCAGTGAATGCAAAAATTTCGAAAGGTCCTGGTCCACTAAAGGCGTGGACTGAGATTCGGGATTTTCCGGCTCCTGAAAATAAGAGATTCCGTGACTGGTTTAAGAACCGTGATAAGGAGGGGGGCGAGCAATGACAGGAGGATCAATTCAAAATCAAGAAACTTTTTTAAATAAGATTGCCTCACAGCTTGGACGAGAGCAAAGAACGGAAGGTGTAACGCTACCAGAATGGAAGCATCAACCGCAATGGGATGTTTTACAAGGTTTGTCACAAGATCAGCTTGTTGATGTTTTAAAGGAGCAGTGCCGGCGGATCCAAACTCAATTTGTTGAAACAACGTCAGTAGATTTAGTAACCGTTTTAAAAAACGTTGTTAAAGAATTTGGAGGAGGTCCTATTATAACGTGGAATGACGATCGGTTTACTGAATTTGGGCTGACTCATTTACTACATGAGGAGTGGCCAAGTGAAGATGTCGATGTTAGTTTATGGAATCCATCGCTTGGAAAGAAAAATATCGAGTTAGCAGAACAAGCAAACGTGGGGATTACCTTCAGTGATAAAACACTTGCAGAATCAGGAACCGTTGTCCTATTTAGCGACACTGGGAAGGGTCGTTCCGTAAGCCTGTTACCGGCTACGTACATTGCAATCATACCGAAGAGTACGATTGTGCCAAGAATAACTCAAGTTTCCCAAGAAATTCATGAGAACATTAACAAGGGGGAAGAAATTGCTTCTTGCGTAAATTTCATAACAGGACCAAGTAACTCAGCTGATATTGAAATGAACTTAGTAGTGGGCGTTCATGGGCCAATTAAAGCAACGTATATTTTAGTTAACGATAAATAACGGCGAGATTGGTTATGAAAATTTATATGGTAGCTTTTGAGGTTTTACATTTCATAATAAAACAAAAATAGTAACAACAATAAGCGACCTTGTTATTTGTATTAGCATCTCAATGTCGCTTATTTACTTCTTTTATTACTTGAAAAATAATTATGAATTTTCTTAGTTAGAATGAAAGAAAAGGATTGTAACTTATTATTTTTAATGGTAGAATACTATTTAATCAAATGGTATGACATATTTATTTATTAGTATAACACATTTGTTCTGTTAAACAATTAAAAGAGTGAATAGGAGGTCGGATGTGAATAAAAAGGAAATAGTTTATGTAGTATCTGATTCTGTTGGCGAAACAGCTGAGCTGATGGTAAAAGCAGTTGCATCTCAATTTAATAGTGTAGAAGTTGAAATCAAGCATATTTCTTATGTTGAAGATATGAAAGATCTTGATAATATCATTATTGCCGCCAAATATAATCACTCCATTATTGCCTATACAATTGTCATTCCATCTTTGAAGCAGTATCTTGATGAGCGAGCAAGGGAAGCAGGAATTCGTGCTATTGATTTAATGAATCCGCTAATGGATGCATTTATAAAAAATTTAAATACAGACCCAGTACATCAACCAAGACTAATGAGGAAATTAGATGAAAACTATTTTCGTAGAGTAGAAGCAGTTGAGTTCGCAGTTAGATATGATGATGGTCAGGATGTTAGAGGAATTAGGCATGCAGATATTGTCTTAATTGGCGTTTCTAGAACATCAAAGACACCGCTTTCAATGTATTTGGCCCATAAGCGGTTTAAGGTGGCAAATGTACCTTTAGTTCCAGAAGTAGCACCTCCTGATGAACTTTTTGATATTCCCAAGAACAAATGTGTTGGGTTAATCATAACACCAGATAAACTGAATGAAATTCGCATGGAGCGATTAAAAAATATAGGATTAACAACCCAAGCGAATTATGCGAATTATGACCGGATTCTTACAGAATTAGAATATGCAGAAAAAATTATGAAAAAAATCGGTTGTCCCGTTATTAATGTTTCAAACAAAGCAATCGAAGAGACGGCTGATTTGATATTAGAGATGTTAAAAAAGAAAGGGGCTGTATTTCATGGGTAAGTTTGTGTATATGTTTGATGAAGGGGATAGTGGAAAAAGGGAACTACTAGGAGGAAAGGGAGCAAATCTAGCTGAAATGACAAAGATTGGTTTACCTGTTCCTTATGGGTTTACCATTACAACAGAGACCTGCAATACTTACTATGAAGCTGGAAAATCAATTTCATCAGAGATTGATTTTCAAATTTTACAAGCGCTTACAACCCTTGAAGGAAAAACCGGTAAAAAGTTCGGAGATCCAGCAAATCCGTTGCTAGTTTCTGTAAGATCTGGAGCCGTTCATTCGATGCCGGGAATGATGGATACGATTTTAAATCTTGGAATAAATGACGAAACGGTCGTGGGACTGGCAAATCTGACGAATAACCCGCGCTTTGCGTATGATTCTTACCGTCGATTTATCCAAATGTTTAGTGATGTTGTCCTAAAAGTTGATAGCTTTTATTTTGAACAATTCTTGGATGAAGTTAGGGAAGAAAAAGGATATCACTCAGATCCTGAAATGTCTGCAGAAGATTGGAAAGAGGTCATTACAGGATACAAGAGAATTGTTGCTAAGCATTCGAAAAGGGCCTTTCCTGAGAATCCAAAAGAGCAGTTATTCCTTTCCATTCGTGCTGTTTTTGATTCTTGGAATAATCAACGTGCTATTGTATATCGCCGTCTTCAGAATATTCCCGGTCATCTTGGAACTGCAGTGAACATTCAAAGTATGGTTTTCGGAAATATGGGCAGCAATTCTGGCACTGGAGTAGCTTTTACACGTAATCCATCTACAGGGGAAGCAAAGCTTTACGGTGAATATTTGATCAATGCTCAAGGTGAGGACGTAGTTGCCGGAATTCGTACACCTCAACCAATTATTTCTCTTCAAGAAGAGATGCCAAACGTATATCAGCAGTTTACCCAAACATGTCACCTCCTTGAAAACCATTATGAAGACATGCAGGATATTGAGTTTACTGTGGAACGGGGAGAACTTTTTATTCTACAAACACGTACCGGAAAAAGAACAGCTCAAGCAGGAATTAGAATAGCTGTTGAATTAGTAAAAGAACAAATCATTAGCAAGCAGGAAGCGATTCTACGTGTAGATCCTGATCAGCTTGATCAACTTCTCCATCGTCGCATCGATGATTCATATGTACGAAAGCAATTAGCGAAAGGTTTACCAGCTTCCCCTGGTGCAGCAACTGGAGAAGTCGTATTTGATGCAGATGAAGCTGAGAAAATGGCGAAAGATGAGAAAAAGAAGGTCATTCTTGTTCGTCCAGAAACAACACCTGATGATATTCATGGAATTGTTGCAGCCGAAGCCACTGTTACTAGCCGCGGAGGAATGACAAGCCATGCAGCCGTTGTGGCAAGAGGTATGGGAAAAGCATGCATTTGTGGATGTGAATCATTAAAGATTGATTTAAAGTCAAAGCAATTTAAAGTAGGAGAAACGATTGTAAAACAAGGTGATATCATTACAATTGATGGTTCAACAGGTGAAATCATGTTAGGAGAAATTCCGATGATCGAACCACAGCTTTCAGATGAATTTCAATTGTTGCTTTCATGGGCAGATCAGGAACGAAAACTTGGTGTTAGAGCAAATGCGGACAATCCAGTTGATGCCAAAAAAGCTCTTGAATTTGGAGCAGGTGGAATTGGATTATGCCGAACAGAGCATATGTTTATGGATGCTAGTCGAATCCCAATTGTCCAAGAAATGATTCTTGCAGAAACTAATCAGGAACGCGAACATGCATTAGACAAGTTATTACCAATGCAACAAGAGGACTTTGAGGGAATTTTTGAAGCGATGCAAGGAAATCCTGTCACCATTCGTTTATTAGATCCGCCTCTTCACGAATTTTTACCTGATAAGGAAGAACTGTTAGTTGAGGTTACCAAACTTCAATTAACCAATTCAAGTTCAAGGGAGTTAAAAGAAAAAGAACAGTTATTAAGAAAAGTACGACAATTGGATGAATTTAATCCGATGCTAGGTCATCGTGGATGCCGATTAGGAATGATTTTTCCGGAAATTTACGTGATGCAAGCAAAAGCGATATTTTATGCCATTGCGAACGTAATGGATAAAGGAATCGATGTAAAACCAGAAATCATGATTCCATTAGTTGGTCATGTGAATGAGTTAAAAGAAATGAGGCAATTAGTGGTCAATGCTGGAGTGCAAGTTGAGGAAGAAAAGGGGCTAACATTTAGCTACTTAATCGGTACGATGGTAGAAGTACCACGTGCAGCCTTAACTGCAGACCAAATTGCTGAAGAAGCAGACTTTTTCTCATTCGGAACAAATGACCTAACGCAAACAACATTTGGATACAGTCGTGATGACGCAGAGGGAAAATTCTTACAAACTTATATTGAAAACAAGGTACTTCCAGCAAATCCATTCGTTTCCCTTGACCAAGAAGGAGTAGGAAAACTAGTTGAAACGGGTGTTAAGCTAGGAAGGGGAAAGAAGCTGGAATTAAAAACAGGTATTTGCGGAGAACATGGAGGAGAAAAGAAATCAATTCAATTCTGCCATGATGTAGGCTTGGATTATGTAAGCTGTTCACCATATCGTGTACCGCTTGCACGCCTAGCAGCGGCTCAGGCTAAGATTAGACATGAACAAAAACAGAATGAACTTCATGAACTTCAAGTTCAAGTATGAAAATGGAAAAGGCTGCCTATTTTGGGCAGCTTCTTCATTTTTATATTAAATATTTTTACTAAGTTTTTGAGGAAGTTACTGTGTTTTTATATGAATTGAATATTTTTGTCTATCTATAAGTAGTTTGTGTTGTAAAGAGTGCTCCCAATTATGCAAGGCGCTTCGCTTATATGCTAGTAGATAAATTTGAGCTCTGACCACATACTCCAAATTGCACAAAAATTGCACAGACTTATTTTATTTCATTGATTTTAATTAATTTATTTTATAACCACCAGCCAAAACGTTGATATATCAATACTTATTTAACTAAGTTTTACTACATTTAACTCTATTAATTCCCCACCCAATTTTGACAGGGTAGGGGCGGGGGTTCGAATCCCTCTCGAATCATCAGAGTGAGAAGCTTTAGTTCCTTGGTATGTAAGGAACTAAAGCTTTTTTAAGTTATTAGAAATATACAGTTCACTAATTTAACAATTAAATCTCCCATTCTTGAATAGGATAATAGTGACTTATATAAACATGGATAATAAATAAATATTGTATCTAGGCATAATTTTAATAATTCATCACTTTATTAATTTAACACTGTTTCAAGTATTTCAACATTTTTCTCCATAATACTAAAATAATCTTCCTTATTTATTATGTTTTCTTCTGTAACGGATTCAAGATTATGAAGGGTAAGCGACTTAGCACCGATTTCATCTTGGATGACTTTTGCTACGTTAGATTGTACATTCTGTTCAAATAAAACGTATTTTAGACCATGTTCTTCGGATTCTGTAATAATTTCCGTAAGTTGTTGTTGACTAGGTTCTTGGGAAGGAGAAAGACCAGCTATTGCAATTTGTTCAAGGCCATATCGATCCTGCCAATATCCGTAAGCAGCATGAGAAACTAAAATGTATTTTGTTTTTGAATTTTCGAGAGTTTCATGGAATGTTTGATCTAGAGCAGTTAAATCGGCTTTTAGTTTTGTGAAATTTTCCTCAAATGTTTCCTTTGATTCTGGCTTTATTTCTATTAGTGCATTTTTAATGTTTTCTGCTAGTTTAATAGAGCGCATTGGATCAAGCCAAACATGTGGATCTTGATCTCCGTGATGGTGATGCTCTTCATCATGAGTGGCATCCTCTTCATGTGCATGCTCTTCATCATGAGCGGCATCCTCTTCATGTGCATGTTTTTCATCATGAGCAGCATCCTCTTCATGTGCATGTTTTTCATCATGAGCGGCATCCTCTTCATGTGAATGTTCTTCCTCATGAGCAGCTTCATTTTCATGTGAATGTTCTTCCTCATGAGTAGCGTTATCTTCATGTGAGTGTTCAGTTGTTTTAAGTAGTTCAATACCCTCGGCTGCTTTTAATATGAGAACGTCCTCTTTCTGTAACGCCTCTTCAGCTTGTTCGACAAAACCTTCTACACCAGCACCTGTATAGACAAATAGATCAGAGTCAGCGATGTTTTTCATTGTTTTAACTGTTGGCTCATATATATGAGCATCAACATTTGGAGGGTAAACACTAGTGACTGTAATCTCATCCCCACCAATTTTTTTCGTGAAATCCTCTAATGGGAAAATGGTTGTGTATACTTCAATTTTATTACTGTTATCATCGTTGCTTTCTGTAGCGTTTGTTAATTGATTTTCTTGATTGCCGCATCCTGTTAATAGAAGACCTACTGTCAGCATCGAGGTTAATAAATAAGGTTTTGTATGCATGGTTAAAACTCCTAACATTTGGTTTTGTAAAATAATTTGGTTTATATGTCTTGGATAACATACTAGCTTTCAAAAATTGAAGAATTGATAGCTACTTCACAGTTAATAGTTTATTTAATGTTTGTAAATAGTAATGATTACGATTTGTATTCTACACTCAAAATTCGGTTATGTAAACAATATAAGTATGATTCATTTTCTCACTGCTATAAAAAACAGAACCTTAAGTGTGTAGTGAATGTAGTTATGACATTGTCACGGGAGCTGGAACTTTACAACTAAGGACATTTGACTTTAGGATCGCATGGTATTATAATTTAATTAAATCGTAACGATTTCGATTTGAATAATAGATGAGGTGATTATAGTGAAACCAAATATACATCCTGACTATCAAAAAGTGGTATTTATGGACACGAACAGTGGCTTTAAATTTTTAACAGGTTCTACAAAACGCTCAAACGAAACAATTGAGTGGGAGGACGGACATACATACCCACTAATAAAGGTGGAGATTAGTTCTGACACTCATCCATTTTATACAGGGGTACAAAAATTCACTGATAAAGGTGGAAGAGTGGATCGATTCTTACAAAAATACAGTATGAAGAAGAACAACTAATAGGGAAATATTGATGAACGATAAAATGATGGAGCTATTTGCGAAAAGTATTATTGCTTCTCTTCCAAGCAAGAAAAGAAAGCTATATCAATTCATTGAAGGTGTAGAGGATAGCTTGGCACAGCAATCGAATTCAAAGGAACAGTTTTTAACTCTTCTTAAAGAACAGTCCCCACACCATCAAGCAGCTAAACGTTTTCATCTAACCATTGATGAAACACTAAAGCTCATGCATCAAATTGAGGATGAAATAAACTCTAAACTAGAAGAGAAAATGAATAGATACAAGTGGATTGATTATACCCGACAATTCAACACAAATAATGAAAGAGACAAAAAGTATTATCTCTTTCTTTCTTAAAAAGAAGCTGATTCCTTAATGTGAATCAGCTTCTTTTTTTTCCATTCTTATTTGTAGCATGTTTCTTCTAATATTAAACAGAAACTTTACTCTAATAGGAATAATTTCGATTTGTGTTTGGTATATATGTAGAGTGTTAGATAGGAGGGAAAGTGATGGGGAAAATACCAGTTTATATAGTAAGTGGATTTTTAGGAAGTGGAAAAACAACTTTGTTAAAGCGATTACTACATACATGCAGTGAAAAGAATATAAACCCAGCAGTTTTAATGAATGAAATTGGTAAAACAGATACAGATGGAGAAAGTATATCAACTATGTTAAAAAATAGTCATCTAGAAAAATTACTAGATGGTTGTATGTGCTGTAATAAAAAAAATGAAGTAACTGATTATCTAAAGACTCTTCTTAGTCGTAAACCAGATGTGCTCTTTATTGAGCTAACAGGAGTGGCAGATCCAGAAGAGGTTGTAGATTCTTTAACAGAGCCCGATCTTCTTCATCTTCTTTACTTAGAAAAAGTCATAACTATTGTGGATGCGGAAAATGTACTTGCTTATAATAATGTGTTTGAGTCGGACCGTGATCTTGTTAGAACAACAAGAAAACAAATAAATGTGGCTGATACTCTTATTATCAATAAGACGGATTTAGTATCGGAAGCTAAGAAGAAAAAGGTAGAAAAGCTTGTAAGAAAGGAAAATACAACATCACCTATGATTTACACAACTTTTAGTAAAGTAGATATAAACGAATTATTTTTCAGTAACAGTTCGGGAATAAAGAGGCAGAAAATAACAAGAAATGAAGAGATGCAAAATGAAAACGATACAAGACCATCCTTTTCCCGAATTAAAAGCATCTCTCTTCCACTTACAACACAAGCAACAACAAAACAAATAGAGAAGTTTTTAAAAAGATGGAAAAATCAGTTGCTTCGAGCAAAGGGATACCTTTCTGTTAAAGAAGGCACATATTTAATGCAATGTGTTATGAACCGAGTGAATTGGGAGCCTTCAACATTTAGTGGTGAATGTTATCTAGTCATGATCGGAGTCAATCTTAATGCGGAAGAAATAAAACAAGATTGGGAAAAATCATTTAAAGAACCGATATATGTTGAAAAATAAAAGTGACTAGAGCTTTACGAGACAAAAGGGAGCTAACATAAAATGGTTGGCTTCTTCTTTTATAGTTCGCAGTAATCGGGGCGAATAGAGGATGAAATTAGGGAGGTATTATCTGTGAAGATAATAAGCAGAGGACTTATAAAATGAGGACAAAAGCCAATAGTGAATTAATAGGCTTTGCTTTTCTTGGCTCTTGCTTTTTGCTCTTTTATTTTCAAAAGGGGATAAAGCTAAGTGAATCTTTTTTTTTAGACTCTTTACTAACCTTCAATGTAGTTTTTATTAGTATCTTACTAGAAGCACTTCCGTTTGTTTTACTTGGTGTTATGATCTCAGGAATTATTCAGGTATTTGTATCAGAAGAACAAATTAGGAGATTCATCCCTCGTAACAAGTTTCTAGCAATTATCATGAGTTGTCTTGTAGGTGCATTATTTCCCGCATGTGAATGTGGAATTGTTCCAATTGTTCGCAGGTTGGTTGGAAAAGGAATGCCTCTTTTTGCGGGTGTTGGTTTTTTGCTTACAGGACCATTAATTAATCCAATTGTTATTTTCTCTACCTATATGGCTTTTGGTGAGGATCCAAAAATGGCTTTATTACGAATGGTATTAGGATTAATCACTGCTATAATGATAACAGCTATGATCTGTGTACTGTTTAAAAAAAATCAATTGAAAATAACGAAGAATTCTTTTCATTCTGAAGCTCAAGAACAGGTAAAGCAACCATTACTAATGCGATTACGGTCTATGGTCGAACATGCTATTGATGAATTTTTTGATATGGGGAAGTTTTTAATTATTGGAGCAGTATTAGCAGCCTTTGTTCAAACGTTTATTACAACAAAGTCTATTGTAGAACTAGGAGATGGTTTAGTAGGATCAACTCTCGTCATGATGGGACTTGCTTATCTATTATCTCTATGTTCTGAAGCGGATGCATTTATTGCAGCATCTTTTGATCACCTTCTTCCGAAAACCTCTTTACTTGGCTTTTTAATCTATGGTCCCATGCTAGATTTAAAGAATACAATCATGTTAATGTCTGTTTTTAACTTTCGTTTCGTCATAACGTTGACGATACTCATTTCGGCTACTGTGCTTGCTGTATTATTACTAGCACACCGATTTATATAAAGGAGAGGCTACTTCATGACCCTACAAAAGAGACAAGCAATAAAGGCTATTATTCTATTGCTATTTGCCAGTTTTATTTTCATTTTGCATCAATCGGGTGAAGTGACTCATTTTATCCATCCTAATTATCTTCGTTTTAGTCAGTTCGTTTCTGTTATCTTTTTGATTCTTTTTTTCTTTCAAGTTCCCCGTATTTTTAGACCACTTGAAGCTGAGGATGATCATAGTAATTGCGGCCCTTGGGGATGTCAACACGAAGAAAAGGATGTTTCTCTTAAAATGATATTGTCTATAGGAATTATTTCGATTCCACTTTTAACAGGGTTTATGATGCCTTATAAAACCTTTGGGGCTGAGGAAGCACTGAAGCGTGGCATTCAATACTCCGGTCTTGATCATCAGAGGCCTAGTGGAAATGAACTAGCGAATGGTCGCATAAAAACTCTTATGAGTCAGCATCTCATTCGTATGGATCATACCGGTTTTACTGAATATATGGGGGTGATATCGGAATACCCTGAAGTTTTTGAGGGAAAGGAAATAGAGATAGAAGGGTTTATAGCAGAAGATCAATTCATGTCCAAAAGAGAAAAAGTGATTGCTAGATTTCAAGTTACACACTGTGTAGCTGATGCACATGCAAGTGGATTTATTCTTGAGAATAGCAATGAGTTTGACCTAATGAATAATACATGGGTTCGGATAAAGGGGACATTGAAGGTCTTGGAAGAGAATCAAGAGTATATACCAGTTATTCATATAAAAGCGGTGAATAACATAGATTCGCCCAAAAACCCCTATATTTTTTCATAGTTTTTTCAAAGGACAGTCTATAAGAATACCTGTGGGACTGTCCTTGTTTCATGGTTTATTGGAACGGACGGTATTCCGCCTCATCTTTAAAAACTTTATCTAATGCTTGCCAAGGCATTAACGCACAATTATGTCTTGCCTTAAATTGATGAACACCCTGCAGGGAGATACTATCTCCAAAATCAATTTGTTCATTTGTCAACTTTCCAGTACGAATCAACCCTTCAAATTCTCTTCTTATTAAGGTAATCTCTCTTATTGATTTGTTTTGAATCAACTCTGTCATCATAGAAGAAGATGCCATACTTATGCTGCACCCTTCACCAAGGAAGGTTACATTTTTTATAAAGTACTGTTCGATTTCAATAAACAGGGTGATCACATCCCCACAAGTTGGGTTTTTATAATGCACTTTAAGAACATTTTCACTTAATAATTCTTTGAAATTGCGTTTTTGTCGATAATGATCTAAGATAACCTGTCGATACATTTGGTCGAGCATGAAAAGTCTTCACCTTCTTCCTGATAACGATTCATATTCTTTCTGTTATTTTGACATTTTGTTTGCTTTTTCCCGATCTTTAGAAATACCGGTCACTACTTCCGGTGAACGGTCAAATCCTTGACCATTATAAGAATGACTAATTTTTCCTGTATAATCCTCATTATAAAGCAGGGAGTCAATAAACAAAGGAGCATCATCTGGTAGCAAGTCCTTATACCAATGTCCATGAGGGTAGTTAATAACAACACACTTATCGTGGCATCTCCCATTACATCTAGTTCGTGTTGTGTGAATTCTATCATCTAAGCCTCTTTCAGAAATTTCTCTTCGTATTTCCTGGGTTAGGTCCTCAGCGCCAACATGAGTGCAACTGCTACCATTACAAATAAGAACATGATGAATAGTGTTGTTTAAATTCCATGTTGCCATAAATATATACCTCCATAACAGTAGCTGTTAGTACGAATTTTAGAATGTTTCTAATAGAGTTATTAATTAAATTCTTTTTAATTGATGTTACCAGCTTGATTTTTTGATGCCAGGTAGGTGACCTTTATGAGCTAATTCCCGAAAAGCAATTCGAGACATCTTAAATTTACGAAGATAACCTCTAGGTCTTCCGGTAATTTCACATCTGTTATGCAATCGGGAAGGGGCTGAGTCTCTTGGTAACTTTTTTAATGCTTCATAGTCGCCCTTTTCTTTTAACTCTTTTCGTATTTCTGCATATTTTTTAACCATGTCTTGCCGTTTTCTTTCTTTTGCAATTTTCGACTTTTTTGCCATTAGTAAACAACTCCTTATACAACTTATTAAAACGTAATGATTACGATTTGAGTTTTATCTTATTCTATCTTTGAACAAAATGCAAATATAACATTTCGTACCTCAAGAATAGGAATCAACAGAGCCAATTTTTTATAGACATCGTTTAGGAGTTGATGATAAAAATTTGCTCTTATCTTAACAAATATAGTACAATTCAAAACGTAATGATTACGGTTTAAATTTAAAGGAGAATTATTATGTATGAGTGGATAATTATAGGTGGAGGAATTCATGGTTGTACAATTGGGAATTACTTAATTAAAAATAAAAAAACAACAATTGAAAAACTTCTTATCATTGATCCTCATCAAGAGCCGATGGAGAAATGGAGGACAAATACTCGAAAAATTGGTATGGAGTATTTGCGTTCACCATCTGTCCATCATATTGATGTTCCTGTATTTAGTCTGCAACATTTTAAGAAACCAAATGACTATAGAGCTTTTTATGGTCAATATAAACGGCCTTCACTTCATTTATTTGATGAACATTGTGATATGGTTTTTCAGGAAGTTCAGTTAAAAAAAGCTTGGAAGCAAGGAAGGGTGATTTCTGTTTATCGAGATTCTGATAACTGGATCGTTCAAACAGATGATGGTGAATCATTTATGACGAAAAATCTTGTTCTTAGTGTGAGCGTGAATGAAAAATTGCATATGCCTGAGTGGGCAAAAGCATCATCGAATGACGTTCTACATATTTTTAGTGAGGAACTTAAGAACCTAAGTGAATTAACACCATCTATCGTTGTAGTGGGTGGAGGAATTACAGCAGCACACACAGTTATTAGTCTTTGTAGCATGTTTCCAGGAAAAGTTACACTTCTTAGCAGGCATAATATACGTGTTCACGGTTTTGATAGTGATCCGGGATGGTTAGGTCCAAAGTATATGAATTCATTTTTAAAGATAACTGACTATGGTTTGCGTAGAGAACATATTAGGCATGCTCGTAACAGAGGCTCCATGCCAAATGATGTTTATCAAAAAATAATCAGACTAGAAAAAGAAGGGGTATTACAAGTGATGTATGATGAAGTGCTAACGACTAGTTCCCAGGAGCAGACTAGTGTTTTACACCTTAAAAGCGGTACTCAGCTCGCTGCTCAAACAGTCTTACTAGCCACGGGATTCGATTCCAATCTTCCGGAAGAAGGCTGGTTAAAATCATTGATTGAAACAGAAAATTTGAAATGTGCTACTTGTGGGTATCCAATTGTCAATCAAAAGCTCGAATGGTGTTCTCATCTATTTGTCTCAGGACCATTAGCAGAACTGGAAATTGGCCCGGTATCAAGAAATATTTCAGGAGCAAGAAAAGCAGCAGAACGAATTGTTAATGAGTTTATAGTTTAGAAAATTTACCGGTCATGGAATATCCCTTTAAATGTTATAAATGGTAAAAGTAACAAAAAGTAGTTGACGTATTTTTTATTCATTAGTACCATTTTTAATAGTAATCATTACGATTTATTCTGTAGATTACCTATGATAATTATCGATCTTTATAAGGTAAATCGTAATGATTTTGGTTTAAGGAATGAAAAGGAGGGCTATGAAAGGAATAATAAGTAGGTTAAAGATGTAATTGCTACTTAATAAAGGTGAATGGGTTCTTACTAGTGTAAATTTTTTAGTGATCACTCTAAAGCTTGCCACGATAAAAGGGAGAGAAGTATATTGAGAGTTAAAAAATTAAAGATTGCATCCATAATAGTATTGTTTTTTTCTAATCTAGTTGCCTGCTCTGCACAAAATTCTTCTAGTGAGAAAGAGGAAGGTGTTAAGGATGATAATAGCTTAGCAGAACTAGTCTATGCTTCTGCAAAAGATGTTAACGATATGAACCCACATTTGTACACTGGTTCAATGCCTGCTCAAGGAAAGGTCTATGAATCATTGGTTGAAAATACAGAAGACGGGATCAAACCATTGCTGGCTGAATCTTGGGAGATTTCAGATGATGGAAAAACATACACATTCCATTTAAGAGAAGATGTCACATTTCATGATGGCGAACCGTTTAACGCAGAGGCAGTGAAGAAAAATTTCGATGCTGTACAAAATAATGCAGAAAAACATGCTTGGATAAAGTTATCTACAAAAATTGAACGTGTGAATGTGGTAGATGAGTATACAGTTGAACTTGTTCTAACTGAATCTTATTACCCTACTTTGGTCGAATTATCAATGACAAGGCCTTATGTATTTATATCCCCTAAAGATTTCATTAATGATGGAACGAAAGATGGGGTAAGTGGTTTTAACGGTACAGGACCATACATTCTAGCTGAACATAAAACAGATGAGTATGCAACATTTAAAGCAAATGAACAGTACTGGGGTGGAGCACCAAAAATAAAGACGATCACATCTAAAGTTCTTCCAGCAGGGGAAACGACGTTTTTAGCCTTGAAAAAAGGAGAAGTCAACTTTGCTTTTACGGATGATCGGGGTGCAGATAGCCTTGATGTTGAAGCTATGAATCAATTAGTTGATTCAGGTGATTACCAACTTGTTAGAAGTGAACCAATGAATACGAAAATGATTGTAGCCAATAGTAGTAAAAAGGATCATCCTGTTACGGAAAAAGCTGTTCGTGAAGCAATTTGGTATTCAATTGATAGAGAAACCATTGCAAAGGATATATTGAGTGGTACTGAAACGGTAGCCAATACATTATTTTCTAAGAACGTCAATTATGCTGATGTTGATTTAAAGAAACGAGACTATGATGTAGAAAAAGCGAAAACGATTCTCGAAGATACTGGATGGAAAATAGAAAATGGTGGTGTTGTTCGAACAAAAGCTGGCAAAAAGTTAGTGATGAACCTCTATTATGATAGCAATTCGTCTTCTCAAAAAACTCAGGCTGAATTTATCCAAGCTTCATTACAAGAAATTGGTGTTGGATTGGAGATTATTGGTGAGGAGTCAACCTCGATTGCGAATAGAAGGGCAACGGGTGACTATGATTTATTATTCAATCAGACGTGGGGACTAGCTTACGATCCGCAAAGTACAATTGCTGCTTTTACATCTCCTTCTTCCTACTTACATACGACCAAAGGTATGGAAAATGCAGACGAACTGTATAGGAAAATTGATGAAGTAATGGTGTCAACAGATGAGGAAACAAGAAAATCATTGTATGCTGATATTTTTAAAATGGTACATGAAGAAGCTGTTTTTATTCCTATTTCAAATGGAAGTGTGACCGTAGTTGCTCCAAAAAGCTTACATGGACTATCATTCAAACAAACTCAATATGAGCTGCCGTTTGAGTTAATGGAGTTTAAATAGAAAGGGGGGGAATTCCCCTCTCTATATTTAGAAAACGAATACATTTAAATGTTGAGATTTAATGGAAAAGGAGGTTGTCTATGGGAAGTTATATTATAAAAAGGTTACTCATGTCTGTACCTTTACTTTTTATCATCTCGTTTTTGACGTTTGTATTAATGAATCTTTCTCCTTTAGATCCTGCTGAAGTTGTATTACAAGCTCAAGGTGTGCCACAGATAACAGATAAATTATTAGAGCAAACGAGAGAAGAGTTTGGGATGAATAAGCCATTTATCCTTCAATATTTTGATTGGCTTTTTGCTTCCTTACAGTTGGATTTTGGAGATTCATATATTAATGGTGAATCAGTGTGGTCATTAATAGGTCCTGCATTTTTAAACACGTTAAAATTAACAATCGTATCATCGTCTTTAATCATTTTTATTTCTATTCTATTAGGTGTTACATGTGCATTGAAAGAAGGGGAAATGATTGACAAATCGATCAGAGGATTCTCATTTTTTTTAACCGCAATGCCTTCATATTTGTTAGCATCCATTCTGATTTGGTGTGTTTCAGTCAAATTAGACTTATTGCCAACAAATGGAATGGATTCTTATAAAAGTTATATCTTACCAGTGTCTGTCATCACCATTAGTTATGCGGGTATTTACTTTAGAAATATAAGAACCTCTATGCTGAGCAATTTAAATGAGGACTATGTTTTGTATGGAAGGGCATCAGGGCTATCAGAGAAGAAAATCACGAGTCATATTCTTAGGAATTCATTGCAAGTAACCATTTCTATATTTGGTATGGCCATACCTATTATATTAGGAAGTACCGTTGTTGTAGAAAATGTTTTTGCCTGGCCGGGATTAGGAACGTTGAGTGTGAATGCCATTCTAAGCAGGGACTTCCCTATTATTCAGGCGTATGTTCTCATTCTAGCGGCATCTTTTGTTTTGTTTAATACACTTTCCGACATTATCAATGTTGCAATGAATCCTAAGCTAAGGAATGATGTGTAAATGAGAATATTGAAAAACATTCGTAAGGATAAGGTAGCTTTCCTATCCTTAATTGTTATTTTGATGACCATTATTGTTGGTATTTTTGCCCCGGTATTTGCTCCGCATGATCCTAATGAAGTCAAGATGAGCTTGCGCTATGCATCTCCTTCGTGGGAATATTTGTTTGGAAATGACCACCTAGGCAGGTGTGTCCTGTCCAGAATAATCTATGGTATTCGGCCAAGTGTAATAGGGGTTTTGGTTGTTCTCTTTATATCCGTATTAATCGGAGCAATCTTAGGTTTTGTTGCTGGATATTTTAGAGGGAAAGTTGATGGTATCATTATGAGATTATGTGATATCATGCTTTCTTTTCCAGGTTATGTTATGGCGCTGGCTGTTATTGGTATTTTAGGAGTAGGTCTTGAAAACATCCTTATTGCATTTGCATTAATCAAATGGGCTTGGTTTGCTCGTATTATTAGAACCTCTGTTATGCAATATTCAGAATTAAATTATATCAAATTTGCCAAAGCATCAGGTTTAAGTGAAATCAACATTATCTACAGACATATTATTCCGGTTACTTTTTCTGATATCGCTGTGATTTCTAGTGGATCTATGGGATCGATGATTTTGCAAATTTCCGGCTTTTCATTCTTGGGGTTAGGAATTCAAGCCCCTCATGCTGAATGGGGTATGATGTTAAATGAGGCCAGAGAAGTAATGTTTACTAGACCAGAATTAATGATAGCCCCAGGTTTAGCTATTATAATTGTCGTATCTGTGTTTAATTTCTTTTCTGATGCACTTCAAGTTGTTTTAGATCCGAAATTAGTAAACTCTAAAAACACTAATAAACATAAATTGCGGTTATCTAAGATGAATGTTCAAGAAAAAAAGGTGGCTAATTAGATCATGGATATTTTAGAGGTAAACAACTTGAAAGTATGGGACGCTCATTCTGGTAAAAAGATTATCCAAGATAGCTCATTCCACTTGAAGCGCGGAAACTGCCTGGCAATTGTAGGAGAAAGTGGGAGCGGAAAGTCTATTACTTGTCGAGCTATCATGAGATTAAATAGGCCCACTATCCACCAATCAGGAGACATCCTGTTAAATGGCGAAAACATCAGTCAGCTTTCTGAAAAAGAGATGAGAAAGAAAAGGGGAAGAAACCTCTGCATGATTTTACAAAATGGAATGAGTGCATTTGATCCCTCCTGTGTGATTGGTGTTCATCTAAGAGAAACCTTAACAGAACATTTCGGTTGGAGTAGAAAAGTAATAGAAGAAAACATAACAGCTGCTATGAAGAGTGTGATGTTGAAAAATCCAACAGATATTATGAACAAATATCCACATCAATTATCAGGTGGAATGCTGCAACGCATCATGATCGCATTAGCTATTTGCTTGGAGCCTGATATTATTATTGCTGATGAACCAACAACAGCACTTGATACAATTTCACAATTTGAAGTAGTTGAGCAATTGATGAAATTGCGGGAAAGAATGGGTTGTTCAATGATATTTATTTCCCATGATTTGGGTGTTGTAAGGAAAATCGCGGATGACATGCTAGTCATGAGGAATGGAGAA
Organism: Bacillus sp. AFS040349; assembly: GCF_002577655.1. NCBI lineage: Bacteria > Bacillati > Bacillota > Bacilli > Caryophanales > Bacillaceae > Bacillus > Bacillus sp. AFS040349. The sequence goes on from NZ_NUMC01000021.1 coordinate 54,381, forward strand.
ATTGTAGAAAGAGGTAAAACCGAGGCTTTATTTGTTCAACCCGAACATGAATATACGAAATATTTGATATCTACAAGAGTGTCTCTAAGCAATCACTTTAAGAAGATAATGGGGGAGGCGTTATAGTTGCTCAGAGTTGATTCTGTTGAGAAATCCTATAAAAAGGGTGGATTGTTTTCTGTAAAAAGGCAAAATGTTTTAAAGAATGTCAGCTTTGAATGCTACAGTGGCGAATGTCTTGGTATTATCGGAGAAAGTGGAAGCGGAAAATCAACATTAGGGCGCTTGATCATGGGAATTGAAAGGTCTGATCGTGGACATGTTTTTTAAAATGAAAAAAATGTAGTAGAAAGAAGAGCAAGATCAGGTTATATAAGTGCTGTCTTTCAAGACTACAAATCTTCTATTAATCCATTCTTTACTGTTGAAGAGGCCATAATGGAGCCGATGAAAATTCAAAACAAGAGTAGACAAGAGATGAGAGAAAAAGTTATTAATCTACTAAAGCAAGTTGGGTTGCCTTCGTCTTATCGAGACAAATACCCCCATGAACTATCAGGAGGAGAGGTTCAAAGGGTATGTATTGCTAGAGCCATCTCAACAGTACCAGCCTGCATTTTATTAGATGAGTCAATCAGTTCTCTGGATGTATCAGTTCAAATACAAGTTCTTGACTTACTAAAGGATTTAAAAAGAATATATAACATGAGCTACATTTTTATAACGCATGATATACAGGCTGCTGCCTACATTTGTGATAGAGTCATCATTTTTAAGGATGGTCAGATTGAAGAAATAATTAAAACTGAACATTTAAAGGATGTTAAGTCAGCGTATGCAAAAAAACTAGTACAATCCATTATAACGATTTAATTGTGGCAACTGTCTAGTCTGAGTTGGTATAGAACCGGAGGGGAACCAATTGTGAATGGAGCATTATCTTGGCCTTTTTTAAGATTGTATATATTGGTGCTTCTTTATTTTAGTGCAAATTCTCTATTAAATGTCCTTATTCCTTTAAAAGGAGAATCATTAGGAGCTACTAATACAACAATCGGGCTGATTATGGGAGCTTATATGTTTACGACCATGTTTTTTAGACCATGGGCAGGTCATATTATTCAAAAGCATGGATCGATAAAAATATTACGAATTATACTGATTATCAATGGTTTAGCTTTAATCTTATATACGATAACTGGACTAGGTGGATATTTGGTCGCACGTATGTTGCAAGGTGTTTCAACAGCTTTTTTTTCAATGGCATTACAGGTAGGGATTATTGATGCATTGCCGGAAGAAGATCGCTCTCAGGGAATTTCCCTTTATTCTTTATTTTCCTATATACCGGGGATTATTGGCCCTCTACTTGCATTGGGGATTTGGCACGGGGGAATGGGATACTTTCCAATAGTGATGGTATCAATTGCGGTCTTTACTGGGGTTGTGGGCTATAGTACAAAAATAGATAAAGCCAAGACAGAAACGAAAAAAGAAGATCCTGTTCATGGCGTTAACATGTTCAGTTCATTTGGTCAGTTAGTGAAAAATCCTTATTTATTAAAATGTAGTGTTCTGATGTTAGTAGGTTCTATTGTATTTGGAGCAATAACTACCTTTATACCTTTATATGCTGCACAACTAAAAAGCAGTAGCGCTGGTGTTTTTTTAATGCTTATGGCTGGAACTGTTGTCATTTCCCGTTTTACTTTAAGAAAAAAAATCCCCTCTGATGGGAAATGGCATTCATCTTTTATCATGGGAAATATGCTTCTATTAGTAATAGCGTCACTGTGTGTGGGATTAGCTTTAAATGGAGGAACTATTCTTTTTTATGTAGGTGCTTGTTTAATGGGGATTGCTCAGGCTCTTTTGTATCCTACGTTAACCACGTATTTAAGCTTTGTATTACCTCATAATAATCGAAATGTGTTATTGGGGTTATTTATTGCGATGGCAGACCTAGGTGTATCATTAGGCAGTTTCATAATGGGACCGATAGCTGATATATACTCTTATTCATTTATGTACATGATTTGTGCCGGCTTAGGTGTGATGATGATTTTTTTTGCGTATGATCGTAGAAAAATATTTGTGGGTTAGGAATGAGGATAAAGAGTACAGGTTATTTCTGTCTTAAAGCTGGTAAATAAATAGTATAAACTTTTAATAAAATGAGAATAAATGATTTCTTCGCATGCTTTTTCTTGTGATTCCCCTTCAAATAAATCGATTTCTCAACTGTCAGGTAAGGTATGGAAGTATCATAAATAGCTAAAAAGAGTTGCCAAAGTGTAAGTCAATAGAAGCAGGAGTCATGCGAAATGTTTTTCCAATTAAACTATTAATTTTTTTTTAGTAGTTTGATTGGAAGAATCATTTTATAAGTAGCTCCGGGATAATGAAAGAGAGTAAATACTCATCGGTTTTAAAACGTAATTATAACGATTTGTAAAGGTAAAGGTAAATCTACTATTTATTTAAGGAAAGAAACGTCTCTACATGACGTAACAAGATAGGTTTGAAGAGTTGCTTTTTTTATCTTGATATATATTCAAAACTTGAGTGAAACAAACTTAAGGAGAGATTTTTTCTTGCAGAGGAGATTGTTTATAAAAATATTTAGGAGGTTACATACATGAAAAAAATTCCTGTAACAGTCTTAAGTGGTTATTTAGGAGCCGGAAAGACAACTGTACTAAATCACATTCTTCAAAATCGTGAAGGCTTGAAAGTAGCTGTTATCGTAAATGATATGAGTGAAGTAAATATTGATGCGGAAACCATCAAGCAAGGCGGAGGATTAAAAAGAACAGAAGAGAAATTGGTGGAAATGTCAAATGGTTGTATCTGCTGTACCCTCAGAGAAGACTTGCTTGTAGAGGTTGAAAAACTGGCGTTAGAGGGGAACATCGATTACATCGTGATCGAGTCAACAGGGATAAGCGAGCCTGTTCCTGTTGCTCAAACCTTTTCATACATAGATGAGGAACTGGGTATTGATCTGACCCGTTTTTGTAAGCTTGATACGATGGTCACTGTTGTTGATGCGAACCGCTTTTGGAAGGATTTTAGATCAGGAGAAAGTCTGCTTGATAGAAAAGAAGCACTGAGTGCAGCAGACGATCGTGAAATTGCAGATTTACTGCTGGATCAAATTGAATTTTGTGATGTTCTGATTATCAATAAATGTGATCTTGTAAATGAAGAAGAATTAACACATCTAGAAAAGGTACTACGCAAACTTCAACCTGAAGCAAGAATGATTAGAACAAATAAAGGCAAAATTCAATTAACAGATATCCTTCATACAAATCTTTTTGATTTTGAAAAAGCAAGTGAATCCGCAGGGTGGATAAAAGAGCTTACAATTGGACACAAAGAGCATCAACCGGAAACCGAAGAGTATGGAATTACATCCTTTGTTTATAAAAGAAGACTTCCTTTTCATAGTGAACGATTTTATCAGCTCATGCATTCACTTTCTGACAATATTGTTAGGGTAAAGGGAATTGCCTGGTGTGCTACAAGAAATAAATTCGCTCTTTCCGTCTCACAAGCTGGCCCTTCTATCGTAATAGAACCAGTGGCTTATTGGGTGGCCGCTATGGCAGCTGGTGAGCAAGAGCTTATTTTAAATGAAAATCCTCACATTAAAGCTGAATGGGATCCAGAATTCGGTGATCGTATGACTCAATTGGTTATTATAGGAACAAATATGAATAAAAAAGAGGTATTAAAACAATTAGATGCATGTCTACTAACTAGAGATGAATTTGATACTGAGTGGACGTTGTTTAAGGATCCGTTTCATTGGGATATTCCGGAAAGGGCTTAGTTTGTATTTTGGAAGTAGAAGAGGTGGATGTCAATGGAATATAAAGTAGCTATAGTAGGAGGAGGTCCTTCAGGTATAGGTGCGTTTAACATGAATATTTAAATGCAACAAGTTTTAGAGTTGAAAAATGAATTTTTAAAAGCTTTATGAAAAGTAGTTGACAAAAACCAATAATTTATTTATAGTTTGATTAACTAAATAGTTTCTCCTAAAGGGGAGTAGCTTTTACAGCAAAGTCGTCATTTCGGAGATTTCGTATCTCTCGGCTTTGTTGGCAACGTTCGGTTGTTAGCAAGACCTTTACCAATTGGTAAAGGTCTTTTACTTTTTATTAAAACCTTTACCGTTTACGGTAGAGGTTTTTTCTTTTTTCCGGAGACTAAAAAACTTTTTATGGAAAATTCACATTACAAAAGGAGTGAGTCAAAATATTGGTTCGTAAGAGCTAAAAGTAACCTTCAAGATTGAAAGTTTACTGAGTGTGAGATTTATAAATTAAGGGTTAATAAGGAGGAGAAATTATTTGGAACTTTCAATTTTAATGGAGTATGGTTGGGTGTTGATCTTATTAGTTGCACTGGAGGGCTTGTTAGCAGCAGATAATGCACTTGTTTTAGCAATCATGGTTAAGCATTTACCGGAAGAGGAAAGAAAAAGAGCTCTCTTTTATGGTTTAGCGGGAGCCTTTGTGTTCCGATTTGGTTCACTCTTTGCGATTTCGTTCCTAGTGGATGTGTGGCAGGTGCAAGCGATAGGTGCTCTATACCTATTATTTATTGCTATAAATCATATAGTAAGAAAGCTTGTATTCAAAAAGAAAGAGGGAACAAATGAAGAAGAAAACAAAAAGGGAAAATCTGGTTTTTGGGGAACTGTTTTAAAGGTTGAATTAGCTGATATTGCATTTGCAGTTGACTCAATTTTAGCTGCTGTAGCCCTTGCTATGACACTGCCAAACACAAACCTTCCACAAATTGGTGGAATGGACGGCGGTAAGTTTCTTGTCATTTTTGCCGGTGGAATTATTGGATTAATTATCATGCGTTTTGCAGCTAACCTTTTTGTTAAGTTACTTCATTCAAGACCAGGTCTTGAAATAGCGGCTTTTGCAATTGTTGGATGGGTAGGAGTGAAGCTTGCTGTGTTAACATTAGGGCATCCTGATGTTGGTGTACTTTCTTATGAATTTGCCCATTCCACTGGATGGAAGCTGTTCTTCTATACTGTATTAATTGGAATTGCTGCTGCAGGGTGGTTCTTAACGAAAGAAAAGAAAGAAGAGAAGCAAGCTGCATAGTGGATTATAATTAAAAAGCTGCTCTTCGTAGAGCAGCTTTTTAAATACGTTCTTACGCTATTGGGTTAAGAAAAATAAGCTTGTTGTAAACAAATTGTGAAATATTTATTAATAATCAGTTTATTAGTTGTAAATTCTACGTTTGGTAAATATAATCAAACTATCACGTTATGGTTTGGAGGGTTATCCTTTGGGACTGAAAAGTTAAAAATCGGTGAACTGGCTGAAAGAACAGGTGTTACAAAAAGAACAATAGATTACTATACTAATTTAGGACTTCTTAAAGCAGAACGTTCCCCTTCGAATTATCGTTATTACGATATTTCTGCTGTTGAACAGTTAAATGATATTGAGAAGTGTAAAGAACAAGGAATGTCGTTAGACGACATAAAGAAAAGAATGATTGACAAAAACGCAGAAGAAATTGACGTGTTGGAGTTACGTCTTAAAATAAAAGGATTAGAAAAAGATGTAGCAGAGGTTTTATCTCAACTTGAAAACAGCAACCTAAAAAATCATGAGTTTATAAAAAAGAATGTTTCTCAAGAAAGTCTGTCTTTGATTCAATCATTGTTATTACTGCTCAACTAATTAATATCATTACCAGGAGGTGTACGTCTTACTTATAAGACGACTCATTGACAACCATTAATTTACTTTTAATTTTAGTATTAATAGCATTAACAGCATTCTTCGTGGCAACTGAATTTGCCATTGTGAAAGTACGTGTTTCAAAAATTGATCAGTTAATTTCAGAAGGAAATAAAGGTGCAGTAGCTGCTAAAAAAGTTGTAACACATTTAGACGAATATCTATCAGCCTGTCAATTGGGAATTACAATTACAGCATTAGGACTTGGTTGGTTAGGGGAACCGACTGTGGAGAAACTATTACATCCTCTTTTTGAACATTTTGCTTTGAATGAATCCGTTACACATATTCTATCGTTTGGTATTGCGTTTGCTTTGGTTACGTTCCTTCATGTTGTAGTAGGTGAACTTGCCCCTAAAACAGTTGCGATTCAAAAAGCAGAGGCTGTAACATTACTGTTTGCCCACCCCATTATTTGGTTTTACCGTTTAATGTATCCATTTATCTGGTTCTTAAATGGTTCTGCACGTGTGTTGGTAGGTTTATTTGGATTAAAACCTGCATCAGAACATGAATTAGCTCATTCAGAAGAGGAGCTTCGTATGCTTTTGTCTGAAAGCTATAAGAGCGGAGAAATTAATAAGAATGAGTTAAAGTACGTAAACAATATCTTTGAATTTGACGAAAGAATTGCAAAAGAGATTATGGTTCCTCGTACTGAGATTGTTTCTATAGATATTGATACAAGTTATGAAGAAATTGTAGAGATTATTAAGAATGAACGATATACAAGATACCCAGTTATAGATGGAGATAAAGACAATATTGTTGGTTTTCTTAATATAAAGGAACTGTTAACTTCCCATTTTACTGATGGGGGTAATGCTAAAAAGTTCAATATAAATACATTTATTAATCCGGTTATTCAAGTAATTGAAACAATAGCAATACATGATTTATTGTTAAAAATGCAAAAAGATCGAACGCATTTAGCTATATTAATTGATGAGTATGGTGGCACATCTGGATTGGTAACAGTTGAAGACATTCTTGAAGAGATTGTTGGGGAAATACGAGATGAATTTGATGAAGATGAGGTTCCCGAAATTCGAAAAATCAATGATGATCATTATATTCTAGATGGAAAATTATTGATAGATGATGTTAATAATCTTCTAAATACAGATTTTCCTAATGAAGATATTGATACAATTGGTGGATGGTTTCTTACACAAAACTTCAACGCAACTGTTGGTGTAGAGGTAGAAAATGACGGTTACCTCTTTAAAGTACATGAAAGTGACGGACACCATATTCAATATTTAGAAGTTACCAAAGTGAAAAATAATGTTATACCTATACACCAATAGGAAATTGTATAAAATGTGAAAGTCGCGCTCATTAATTGATGGGCGTTTTTTTTATAAATAAACTTAGGTTACCTTAGATTTAGAAGGGGAATCATTAGTCTATAGTTGCTTTATATGACATTTATGTGACAGCTTGTCACTTTGAATTGACTTGTGACAAGGTGTCACATATGATTGGGGTATAGGAATTGTGACACCTTGTCATTCACCCCGAATAGGAGATAAAAATCATGCCAAAACAAACGTTTTATCACTTACCAAAAGAGAAGAAGGATACGTTAATATTATCGGCAAAAGAAGAATTCTCACGGGTTCCCCTTCATGAGGCATCAATTGCCAATATAATAAAAAGTGCAGGGATACCAAGGGGAAGCTTTTATCAATACTTTGATGATAAAGAGGATTTGTACTTTTATTTGTTAGATGAATTTACACAAAACACAAATAGAAGAGTAATGACCATTCTAAGAAGAAAACAAGGGAATTTGACAGAAACCTTGATTGATCTTTTTCAACATATTGTTCATAACCGGCACAATCAGGATAATAAAGCTTATTTAAAAAATGTATTTTTAAATATGAATTTTAAAATTGAAAATACGTTGGCAAGAAGTATGTATGAAGAAAATCAAAAATCTCATTACCAAAGTCTACTAAAATTAGTGAAAACAGATCATTTGAATATTAAATCTGAACAAGAGCTGAATGACATGATTGAAATAATGGTCTCAGTTACTATTCATAATTTAGTTCGTGTATTTGTACTAAACTTAACTGAAGAAGAAGCACTAACCAAATATATCAATCAAATTGAATTACTAAAAAAGGGATTTCAAAAGGAGTAAAACTGTGGGAACTGATCTTGTAAAGAGTAAGATTGATTTTAAAAGCATAGTAAAGAAACTACAAAAACAAGGCATTAATGCTCAATTAATCAGAAGACCTACAAAAACAATTCAATTAAAATAGTAGTCTAAACACTATCTTGTTTTAAATAAAGGAGTACTAACAATTTGGATACAATAAGTTTAAGAGATAATAACAAAATGGATCCATTAGAACTTGTAAAGTTTATTATGACCTATAAATTTGCTGTTAATGAAATCACCACAAAGCTTAATATTTTGAATGAGGAATTTAAGTATGTTCACGACTATAATCCAATTGAGAATATAAGTTCAAGAGTGAAAACACCAGAAAGTATTTTGCAAAAAGTTAAAAGGAAGAATTGTGATTTATCTATCATGTCAATAAAGGAAAATATTAAAGATATAGCAGGTGTTCGAATAACATGTTCTTTTATTTCTGATGTATATAAAGTGTATGAGATGCTTCAAAAGCAAAAAGATATAGATGTGGTTCAATGTAAGGATTATATTAAGTCCCCAAAACCTAATGGGTACCAAAGTCTTCACCTTATTATTAGAATACCAGTTTTCCTGTCTGATCGAGTAGAAGACACTTATGTTGAGATTCAAATTAGAACAAAAGCAATGGATTTTTGGGCAAGCTTGGAACATAAGATCTATTACAAATTTGGGAAAGAAATTCCTGATAATTTAACAAGTGAATTAAAAGAAGCAGCTTTATCTGCTATTGAGCTAGACAAGAAAATGGAGAGGCTTCATGAAGAGGTAAAACTCATAAAAAATATTGAAAATGATAACGAGCCGGTCATTAACATACAGGTGAATGGATCGAAACTAAGCCAATTATTATAAGAGATGGATCCTATTTGTTAGGGGGATAATTATATGAAACTTATTAATTTGGATTTGCCGAATTTTGCAAAGAAAGAAATTGAGAAATTACAAGAAGTGATCGCTCCATTTGCAAAAAAAGCATCTCGGTATATTTTTTGGTCCTTCCCTTTAATTGTTTTATCTATCATTAATATAGTTACTATGTTATTTGGAGCTGGTTTTAACGAATCAATAACACCTTCTTTAGTAGTGTATGCGATAATGGGAGCGCTAGGCATGGCTCTTTCAAAAGAAGCAAAACTTCAACAGGCAGAGATACAGAAAGTAAGTATGGACTATATAGTTGAACGAATAAAGAAAAGTGAGGTTGTATCGGACCGTGTTAAAGAGAAATATATCTCTTTAGTAAAAGAAAGACCGTTACAGACTTTGAACCATTTTGTGAATTTTTTAGAAGTAGAGAATAGAGTAATGAATTGAAAGTAGAGTGTTTTAAAGGTTGAGATAGCCTTTAAGCACTCTTTTTTATTAAGCCTGGTTAAAGTTATGTACCCCAATAACACTTTCTAATGATGAGTTGACAACCATTTTCCCCCCCTTCATAATAGAAAAAATATAATTCGCTTTGAATTTATTAATTTAAATCTTAAGATGAGGGTTTTATTATGCGACTGTTTACTATCTTTTCATACTTAATCTTATTTTTTTATCTTCTCGTTGTTTATTCTCTTATCTTTTTAGATAAAGAAGTCATCTTTAATCTATTGCAAGAATTCCATATCCAACTCTGGTTAAGTCAAATAGTTTTTGTTGTTTTGTGCCTATCGCCCTTATACTTCATTTTAGATTATGTAAGAAAACAACAAAAAAGATATTCTACTTCTCAAATGGAAACCGAAAAGTATCAAGTAACTCTTGAAAATTCTTCAATAGCCGCCTTTATATATAAAGATGATGCTTTCCTCTATGTCAGTCCTGCTTTTGCTCAATTATTTGGATATACTCGTGAAGAAATATATGAGACTCCTTTAAGTGCTAATCATTTATTGGCCGAGGAATATCAAGACATTTTGGCTAAACATATTGAAGGACTGCTAAATTCGAATACTATTCGTAGTAATTTTCAAGCTAAAGGCAAAAGAAAAGATAACACAGAACTCGATCTAGATATATACCCTTCTAGACAAATCTTTTATGGTCAGGAAGTAATGGTAGGAAGTGTGGTTAACTTCACAGAAAAACGACACATTCTAAATGAGTTAGAAAAGCGGGAAAAAGTTTTATCACAGGCTCAAAAGATTGCTGGAATACTATATTGGGAATATGACAATGTAAACAATATTCTAAGTTGGAGTGAGCAAATTTATGCTCTTTTTGGGTTATCGTTAGACCAACAGCCAACGTTTGAATTTTTATTATCAAAGGTACATCCTGATGATCGGGAAACATTAAGTAACAGTAGGGAAAAGGAAATAACAGGAGAATCCATTCTTAATATCTATCGTATTCTATTAGAAGATGGAACAGAAAGGACATTACATTCAATCTCACAAAGCATTTTTAATGAAGATGGACAACCTATACAAACCATAGGAACTATGCAGGACATTACAGACCGTCTTGTAGAAGAAAAAAAACTGGAACTATCAGAGAATCGCTATAAATCGTTGTTTGATAATAACTTAGATAGTGTGTTCTCACTAGATCTTAAAGGAAGTATTCTTTCGGTTAACGAAATGGCGATCAAAACGTTTGGCTATTCAAAGGAAGAATTTATCCATCAAAATCCACGTGATTTCATTATCACTGAGTTCAAAGAAGAGGTATCTGAGCTGTTTAAAAACGTACTTTCTGGTGAAGCAAGAAGAATATCTATCCAAGGGCTTCATAAAGACAGCTCAAGGGTTGATCTAGATGTAACGGTGATGCCTATTATTGTAAAATCACAAGTAACAGGGGTGTTCTGTCTTGCAAAAGACGTTACGAAAGAAAGAGAACATGTAAAAACGATCGAGAAATTGGCTTATCATGACCATTTAACAGGTTTACCGAATCGAAGAAATTTAATGATTCTGACGGATAACTATATACAAAAAGCTAAAAAACAAGACTTTATGATCGGGGTTTTATACATTGACTTAGACCGATTAAAATTCGTAAATGATTATTTGGGACATGAATATGGAGATGAAATGATCATTGAAGCAAGTAATAGGATACTAGGATGTATTCAAAATACAGATACTCTTGCACGAGTTGGAGGGGACGAATTTATCTTAATTCTTCCAGAAATAAGTGGTGTTGATCAGACGATTGAGGTCGCAGAGAAAATATTAGAGGCATTTAATCAAGGGTTTTATCTCAAAAATAAATTATTTAAAACAACTGCTAGTATAGGAATTAGCATCTATCCTTTGAATGGAGAAGATATCACTCAATTATTCAGTAAAGCGGATAAGGCCATGTATTTTGTTAAAACACATGGTAAAAACTCTTATAAATTTTTTGAAAATACCCTGGAGGAGAAAGAAGAAAGGAAATTTTTAATTGAAAATGCCTTAGAGACTTCTTTAAATGACGGAGATTTTTTTCTTATGTATCAACCTAGATTAGATGTGGAAACAGGTGAGATTTCTACCTTTGAATCACTGCTTAGATGGAAACATCCTGAATTGGGAATGGTCAGTCCGGGAGAATTTATCCCTGTGGCCGAAGAAACAGGAGACATTGTTATAATTGGTGAATGGGTGTTAAAAGAGTCTGTAAAAACTCTTAAGGAACTCCAAGCAAAAATAAACACGGATGTTCGAGTATCAGTTAATGTGTCTGTTAGACAGCTCTATCAATCAAATTTGGATCACTTGATAAATACCCTATTACGCGAGTATAATCTTTCTCCTCATTTACTGGAACTAGAAGTAACGGAAAGTACCTTAATTAATGACGATCCTGCCATACTAGATACTTTGAAAAATATTAGAGAGTTAGGTGTTCATTTGGCCATTGACGACTTTGGAACAGGAAATTCATCTATTACCTATCTAAAACGCTTGGAAGTGGATATTATTAAAATTGATCGTTCCTTTGTATCGGGCGTACCTCATGCAAAAGAAAATGCTGCTATTACCTCAGCTATGATTGATATGGCACACGACCTCAATATTAAAGTAGCCTGTGAGGGAGTTGAAACAGAAGAAGAACTTCAATACATTAAGGATAAAGGCTCAGATGAAATTCAAGGTTACTATATTTCTTATCCACTGATTAAAAAAGACCTCTTTACATTTTTACAAAGAGGTTGTAATTAAACTACAAGGAGTTGTCGATGAGGTAGCTCCTTCACTGAGGCCATTTGTTAAGCATCCTTTTTTATAAGGACTTTTTAAATGCAAGATTCTAGTGAATTTTATATACTGAAAAAAAGTAACGATAATTGAAATCTTATAATTTGGATTTCTTTTTCAGGAGGAAACATTTTGCTTATAACGGAAAGGCATCGCCTAATATTAGATCTTTTAAAAGAAAAAGAGAATGTTAAAATCCAAGAGCTTGTTGAGCTTACTTCTACTTCAGAATCTACCTTAAGACGTGACTTAGATCAATTAGAAAAAATGAACTATTTAAAGCGAGTGCATGGTGGTGCTTCGTTGTTACAGCGTAAGAGAGACGAACCTAGTGTTATAGAAAGAACAACTCAAAATCTAAAAGAAAAAGAAACTATAGCCAATTATGCCGCGGGTCTGATTACAAATGGAGAGTGCATATACCTTGATGCTGGAACAACCACCTATCAAATGATAAGGCATTTACAGGAGAAGGATGTTGTTGTTGTAACTAACGGGACAGACCATTTAAACACATTGTTAGAAGCGAATATTTGTACATATTTTATCGGTGGCTTTGTAAAAAAGGTGACAAAAGCAACAATAGGACGCGATGCCTATGAAAGTATTAAAAATTATCGTTTTGATAAATGTTTTATGGGCGCAAATGCCATTCATCATGAACTGGGGCTAACAACACCAGATCCAGAAGAAGCACAAATAAAAGAAAGAGCCATTTCCTTATCAAGAGAAACTTACATTTTAGCAGATCATACCAAAATTGGAGAAGTCTCCTTTTCCAATTTTGCAGACCTTAATCAAGTGAAAATTATTACAAATAAAGTCGATTATGTAGATTTAGAAAAATATAAAAAATTAACAGATATTATTGAAGTTAAAGAAACACAATGAATTTTTTAAAAAATATACTTGGTTGGTTTAAGAAACTCGCTCATGTTTGAGAGGCCACTGAAAAAGTCC